>NZ_JAIXHZ010000040.1:0-3282 GCF_043392705.1 Dysgonomonas sp. Shenzhen-Wh21 | reverse complement strand
GATAGCCGAAGCAAGAAGAAAAATAGGACAAATTTCAGAAAATGATTTATTGCAACTGAAAGTCTCATTACTAAAAGCGGAGTCATACCTCACAGACGCACAAGCCTCTTTAAGTTCAAGAATGTTTCAGTTGCAATAAATCATTTTCTGAAATTTGTCCTATTTTTCTTCTTGCTTCGGCTATCGTATAGAGCTTCTCTGTGTTTTTTAGATTTTGCTGTGCTATTTCCATATTTATTTGTCCCAATAGCAAATTGAAATAGTATTGGATTGCGGTATTAGATACATCTTCCATATCGGCGACCAATTGCTGTTTTGCTCCCTGATACTTTACCGGCTCTATTTTTTGTAACCATTTCACACGGTTGAATCCAAAAATAGGTTGTTGAAGTGTTATCGATCCGGGAATTGCCATATACCTTGTAGAACCGTTGCCTCCGTATTGCTCTAATCTTTGAAAACTGCTTTCTACGGAGAGTGTAGCCCCTGTTAATGGGATATTTTGGGATATGGATATTCCTGCGTCTATTTTACTATAGTCGTTGCTAACAAATGTGTATGTTCCGTCCGAATTCTGAAATGGATTGTATGATTTAGAATAGTAGGGCAGGGTAGTATTTAATGTTACTTCGGGCAACAGTTCGGCTTTATATGTTCTATATCCCCAATAACTTGATTTAAACTGGTTGCGGGCTACAACAGCATCTACCGAGATAGAGACACTTCGTTGAATAGCTTCAGGAAGATTTACTGTAATCGTATCCTGTGCTCGCAAACCTGTAAATAAAGCCAGCAATAGTATAGAAGAAAAAATCTTTTTCATACTCTTTGTTTTGTTTCTGTTTTATTCGTCTCGCAGAGCTTCTGCCGGTTGTATTCTGGATGCCCTCCACGATGGATAAAGTACTGCCGATATTGATATTGTGATCAGTATAAATGCAGTAAATAAATAGTTAATAACGTATTGGCTTATCTGTATTGGCTCTTCTCCTCTATCTATGGACGGTACGCCAATATCTCTTAGTATATCCGCCAAAGCGATGTTTATGCATATCGGCGTGGCTATAAGACTGGCTAATAGCAATAAGAAGAGAGTTTCGAGAATGAATAAAGCTTTTATATTCATTCGGGTTGATCCTACAGCTACTCTCAATCCAATTTCATTACGTCGGGTCTGTATACGAAACCAGAATGTGCCTACCACAGCAAGAAAGATATTTATGAAATGGAACAAATACGATAATAACTTCAAGAGTATCTTTTCTATATCATCATTCCTTTTCATAAATATCTTTCTAAGATCACTGATAGATGTCACAGACGATAAAAAATAAGGATCCATCGCAATTTGTTCTTGCATATCTTTTGTAAATCGTTCAATGAAATTTTTATCGGCTTCGGCTTTTACCCGTACACAAATTTCGATTCCATCAAAATAGACTGTTTCCCTATCATTTGTGGATAATAATGTGTAAACTATCGGATTGTGTTCGTCAAACTCACTCCTCTTGGAAGATGCTGCAACTCCTATTACTTGTTTGTTTTCGTTATCTCCGGTTACGAGTGATTTTATTTGTTTGGTATCGTGCTTCAAAAATTGATTATCTTTATTCCCACTGATAACTATATTATCCGTGTTATTCCAGTTCTCTACTTGTCCTTGTTGCAAGTTGATTTTAAAAACATTGAAATAGTCAGGACTAACCGATTTGAACTGAATGTAATCAACCATCGTATCCAAAGAGGCTTTATTGCTCATAAATGAACCCGAATAGGGAACAGCAGCCGAAGAGAGACTTATGTATTCTATATCAGGATATTTCTTTATGCGATCTACGATAGTCCATACGATGTTGACTAATGAATCTTTTTGAGCATCCGTTCCATTGTTTATAAGTACATGACCTTCTTCTTTTATACCCATATTGATGTTGTAAACGTGTTCTACATTATAGCCTGTCGGCTCTAAGTAACGTTTTGTGAAAAAATAGATGTAATCTACACAAAACCAAAGGATACAAAAGACCAATACGAGCTCGAACAATATCCAAATGTTGATTTTTCGCTCACTCCATATTATTTTAAAAATTTGCTTTATCATATTGTTACATGTTTTTTTTGTTCAAAGAATCAACTATGGCTGCTTTTGACGCTCTGTATGCCGGTATTCCTGCCGAAAGAAGGTTGAGCACAAAGCATGCTAAGAATACACCTACTAATACAGGGTATGATATTAAAGCATGAATTGGTATAGCACTCTCTGCCCCTACATCGAGTAGCCAGCTTTTGAGCCACATTACAATGAAGTATGACAATATCAATCCTATAATACCTCCTATGAAAGTTGTAATTAGATTTTCGAACAAAATCTGAATCAGTATTATATATTTTTTCGCTCCGAAAGCTTTTCTTACTCCTATTTCTTCGATTCGTCTTTTTATTTGAGACATGCTAAAGCTGGATAGGTTAACTGCCGGAATGAGAAGTAAAACGGTAAAAATGAATATCATTTTTCTATTCGCTGTTTTTTCATCCGGTTTCATATCCCTGGTTTCTTGCATTAATAATTGTCTCTGATTGTAAGGCCCATGAAACGTTATATTGTTTTCGGGGTCGCCACTATCAAATTTTCGTTGAGCTTTCTGTATTTCCTCCGTTAATGCTGTTGCGTCTTTTTTATCCTTCAATAGGTATAGGATGTGATAGCTCCTGTTAGTGTACCCATTCTTCGAGGTATATGGTATATACGCTTCTCCGTATCCGTATGTAAAGGTCTGGGGCACGTCTTTTATAATACCGATCACTTTGTATAGCTTAAAGTCTATTTCTATATTTTTGCCCAAAGCTTCATTGTTCCCAAACACTTTTTTTGCAAGATTTTGGGATATCACAGCATTGCGTATGCCCGATTTGAAGTCTTCTTCTGTAAATGGTTTTCCATCCAGAAAAGTAAAGGATAGTACTTTCCAGTAACTAGCGTCTACCATTTTGATCTCCGATAAGAAACGTTCTTTCGCATTCTCCTTTTTTACCATAAACTGATTGCCATTCCATGCTTTGTCAACAGCAGTAGTATATTCGGGCGTTTTAAATTCCGAGAGGTAATTTTTATACAATTCGTAGCTGATTGTACTTTGCCATATCCTGCTTTTAGTTTGATCTTTACTCTTTTTGGTATAGCGTTTCACATAGAAGGTCTTGCTTCTGTTTACTTCAGGTGCTATATCTACATGCTTAATGGAGTCGGTCACTATGATGACCATAACCATCATTATAGCCAAT
>NZ_JAIXHZ010000039.1:0-8153 GCF_043392705.1 Dysgonomonas sp. Shenzhen-Wh21 | reverse complement strand
TAACGTTAGCATTCCTTTTGTATATAAATGAAAGGTCTTATTTACATATTTGTTTTTAGGAACTTAATAACCTTTTCGTATAAATAAGTTCTGTTGGCAGCACCTCGTATCGAGTGATCTTTATCCGTGAACACAAACATATCGAATTGCTTGTTGGCTTTGACTAATGCCGCAGCATAATCCATCGTATTTTGAAAATGCACATTATCATCGGCAGAACCGTGTATTAATAATAAATTTCCCTCTAATTTGTTAGCTAGCAAAATCGGAGAGCCTGATTGATATCCGGCTGCATTTTGCTGTGGAGTACGCATAAAACGCTCTGCATATACAGAGTCATAAAACTTCCAATCGGTAACAGGAGCAATGGCAACTCCGGCTTTGAATACGCCATTCCCCCGGCTCATACTCATTAGGACATTGTATCCACCATAACTCCATCCCCAAATAGCGATTTTGCTTCCATCTATATAAGGTAAAGAAGCAAAATGTCTTGCCGCAGCTGCTTGATCGTCCGACTCGTAAATACCGAGATTCATATATGTACACTTGCGAAAGTCTTCCCCTCTGGCAGCAGTTCCACGTCCGTCAACACAAGCAACAATAAATCCTTGGGTAGTCAGGTAATCTGTCCAGTCAACACCGTACTTATCGGCTACCTGTTGCGAATTCGGACCACTATACTGCACCATTACCAACGGGTACTTGCGTGATGGATTGAAGTCCACCGGTTTCATTATATACGCATTCAGGTCTTGTCCGTCAGCCGCTTTTACAGTAATAAACTCCTTTTTAGGTAGATTGAGTCCGGCTAATGTATTTTTCAATTTAGCATTATCTTCCAATACTCGAAGTTCCTTTCCTGTAGCGTCGTGCACGGTAACAATCCGAGGTATTGAGATATTTGTATAACTATTGATGTAATATTTCCCATTTTTACTGAATGTCGCACCATTAGTTCCTTGCTTTGTAGATAATTTGGTTTTTATTCCTTTCACCATATCCACCTTGTAGATTGCTCTTTGGAGAGGGCTGTCTTCTGCAGCTTCATAAAAAACAGTTTTAGAAACCGGGTCAACAGCCAATAGACTTGTTACATCATAGTTTCCGGAAGTCAATTTCTTTTGCTGAGCACCATTCTTATCATAAAGATATATATGAGAATATCCATCCTTTTCGCTAACATACACAAACTGATTGCCAAAGAAGTATATATAGTTTAACAATTCAGAGTCTATATATCTGCTGTTTTCTTCATGAAGGATAGAGCGGCATACCGATGAGCGTGCATTTGCAAGAAACAGATCAAATTTATTCTGTTCTCTGTTCAATGTCATTATTGCTAAATCGTCTCCGGTAGGTAAAAACTGTATACGAGGGATATACTCAACATTATCAGGTATATTCATTTTCCGTATTGTCTTCGAGTCAATATCGAATACGTTGCATGTTACTTTCGAATTTTGTTCTCCGGCCTTCGGATACTTGAACGAAAATGAAGTCGGGTAAAGATTGTTTTCATACATCTGCATCGAATACTCAGGCACATTTGTTTCGTCGAATCTTACAAATGCCAACAAACGCCCGTCTTCAGAAAAATCCATAATACTGGTCGTTGCAAACTCTTCTTCATATACCCAATCTGTTCCCCCATTGATTATTTTACCCAATGCTCCATCTTTTGTTATCTGAGATTCTGTATCATAATCAAACTTAACTAGCCAGATATTGTTGTCGATAACATAAGCCAACATTCTTCCATCTTTAGAAAAAGTCGGGATTGATTGCTTTTCTTTATTTTCAGTCAGTTTTCGGACTAAATTTCGTCTAATATCGTAATAATAGTAATTTGCTTTGAATGAATGACGATAGATCGGTTCGTAATCGTTATACACAACCAGACGTTTCTCATCGGGGCTGATTATAAATCCTTGAAATGAGCTGAACGTACATTCACGTGCCTTATTAACATTAAACAGAGTATCGGTAGGCAAACCTGTTTTGTACGAATACTTAATGATCATTGTATTTTTATTATCTGCCTGAAAATAAGATTCCCCATCGGCAGAAGAAACAACAGGCTGAACACCGCGAGCAGAATATTTACCCGCATTAATATCCATAAGGTCTAAACGTTGCGCACTTGCTGTTGTTAAGACAAAACAAGCAAGCAGCAATCCTAAAACATTTTTCATATCAATAGCATTTATTTTTGACAAATATATCAATTTTCGATGGGAGTTGTAAATGATATATCGCATTAAATAGAAATAACCTTTGACCAAGGCCAAAGGTTATTGTAAAAACACCTAAAGTAATACGTAGTTTTTAAAGTCCTATTTGTATTTTTATTTGCTTATATACAACCGATATTCTCCCGGTTGAAGTGTAATATCTATAGAATTATCGGATACATTTAGTTGGTTACCCGTAAAATAATCCTGCCAGTTACCTGTTTTTCCGAAATTAACCTTTTGAGTTAATTCTGTGACATCGAAGTTAGCTATGGCACAGATAGACTCTGTTGATGATTTCAATAATACTTGTTTATACTGATTTGCTAAATCAATAGTATAGTCACTCGTATAAAAGGTAGTATTCGTATTACGAAGTTTGTTCATTTTAGCAAACACATCGTAGAGGTTTTTTCTTGCAGGTACATCATAGTATTCCCAATGAGGAGGCTTTTCTCCTAAGCGGTCATTATTTAATTCCTCATCGTAGCCCAGCTCTCCGAACTGCCAGATCATTTTAGGTCCAGGTAATGACATCAAAATAACTGCTGCCGCTTCTGTTCGTTTTAATCCTGTTGCTAAATTTTTCACATTGTAATCACCATAGCTTTTTCCGTATGAGTTATTTTTGAACATAATTCTTTCTTCATCATGACTTTCCATATAAGCTACCAAATTTGGTTTCGTCCATTCTCTTTTCTTATATGAAGCCCATGAAACATCACCTTTTAGTCCATTGTCTCCGGCTTCAGCCCCCCAACCCATCGTTGCCTCATTGAAGTTATAATTCATATTACCCCATAGTTTAACTCCATAGTCTGCCAGTATTTTTTCTTCATCATTGGCTGTTAGATGCTCAAAAATGACAATTGCATCAGATTTCCGTTTCCAAATTTCGGAAGCCATTCTTTTAAGTATCGCTATACGACTGTCGTCTTTACTCCACCCATCACTTTTTGTATTGGTAAAACCTTTTGTAAAGTCGAAACGAAATCCATCTACTTTGTATTCTTTCATCCAATATGCACAAACACTGTCTACAAATGCCTGGGTATATTTACTCTCGTGATTGAAATCATATCCCCAAGAATAACTGGAGTTAGGGGATATTTTATTGTACCAAGGATTATCGGCTGTAGGATTTTTATCGCTACCCTGATACATTCTCACCATCGGGCTTTGTCCATAGCTATGATTTAGTACCATATCCATTATCACAGCAATTCCATTAGAGTGGCATGCGTCAATAAATGCTTTATAGTCGTTAGGTGTACCGTATGCTTTGTCTGTAGCAAAATAGAACGACGGGTTATACCCCCAACTATTATTACCCTCAAATTCATTGAATGGCATTAGCTCTATAGCATTTACTCCAAGATTTTTAAGGTAGCTTATTTTTTCTTGCACAGCCTTAATCGTTCCCTGCTCTGTAAAATCACGAATAAGTATCTCGTAGATAACCATGTTATCCGGCTTATCAACTCTAAAAGTATTTACTTTCCAAGAATAAGAAGCCGGAGCTGTATTTACTACCATAGCTATCTCGGAAGTCTTTCCCGTAGGGTATTGTATCAAATTAGGATATACATTATTAGAGATATAACGATCATTATCCGGATCAGAAACTTTAGATGTATAGGGGTCTGCTATCCTTATCGAATTATCTATGAGGTATTGACATATATACTCCTTCCCTTTTTGGAGATTGCCTATTTTTATCCAGAAACGATCCCCGTCTTTTTTCATCTTATAGCTCTCCGAAACCGTCCAATTATTGAAGTCTCCGATAAGGTGAACCGTTTGTTTTTTAGGAGCAAAAAGAACAAAAGCCAATGAGTCGTCACTGATAACAGTAATACCATCTCTAAGACTGCCTATTGTTGGCGTTACAGGGACTTCGGGTATATCAGGATTGTTGGGACCATTATCACTGCATGATAAAAACATGCATAGTACTAGAGGGAAAAAGAATCTTAATAATTTCATGATACGAATAAGTGTATTAGGTTATTTTGGCACAATAGCCTTCCGTATCACAAATCTATGGTTTTTGATCCGACAGTTATTATCCTGAATAAACTACTTGCATAAAAAAGAATGCAAACGTTTGCATTCTAAACAATTAGTATTCCCAACTATATAAGCATGTTGTTGCGTTCTATTAAATAAGATTATAAGGAGAGTAAATATAGAAAAGGCGCCGGATCAGTTAAGATTCCAACGCCTTTTGCTTACCTATATATAAATAATCATTCACTAATCCGTTTATAGTATTTCGGCTTATAGTCAGGGAAGAGATCCGGATGAAATACATAGGCCATATCTTTTAAGATATAGTCGGGATGTATAGGCAGATCTTCGTAATAACTGCTATAAGCGGTGTTGCATCCATATATGTTTTTACTTTTGAATGCTTTAAAGTAGGAATATGGCTTATATTCTTTCTCAAGACTTGCATAAGTCATATCCGATGGGGTATTGTACTTGATAATCCAGATGTCAGCCTCTCCTGCCTTGTCAAAAACTATTTCGAAGTTAAGAGGCATATATGATGTTGATTTGTCCTCATTCCATGGATATATTGCCCCTGCATCAAACAACATATTGGACATAAAGCTTCTGCCACCCGGCATATTCCATTTTCCTTGATAAGGTATATCCGGGAGTACCGAAGGTCTCTTAGTTACATTGGCTACTATCTCTTTCACTTCTTTATAGTTTTTCTCTGTAATAGCAAACAGAGAGTCGGCATAGTGTTCTTTTCCTGTGAATAAAGAATAAAAACGAATCCATTCAGCGCGTCACAGTGGATGAGATTCTGTATAGTCTACAGTTTCGAGCATGGGGATATTTGTTTTCTCTACATTGCCGTATGTCCAGCCTTGTATTGGGGTTGCAAAAATAGCATCGGGATTCAACATGATTATTTTCTCTACATCGGGCTTACTAGCCATTCCCAAATTTTCTATTTCGCCATTTTTTACACGCTGTTGAATTACATCCAATTTTATATACTGAGGTTCACAAACTCCTTTTATAATATCTATTTGCCCCAATTCATTCAAAGATGAACAATGGATAGTAGAATAGGTAGCTACATTCTGAAGTGGAATTTTTACAACGACACCCTTCGGCAAATTTGCTGGCAATTCTTTTGTTCGGTCTACAAGCACATAGGTATGTAACAACCGAGTAGTGTCCCACGGGTCACGTACAGTAACAAGGGTATAATCATTATACTTTTTCACTTGAAACCCTTTGGCATAATGCACTGTATAAACAGAGTCCGCCTGTTTATGAAGAGCACTCTCATCTTGTCCGACAGGCTTTTGTTTGTTACAGCCCGTCAAGACAAGAATGATAGTGAAAAGTAGCGTGATATTGAATGATTTCATTTGTTGTTTTATTATTTATAAGGCTTTTACTATAAAGCCATAATACGATACTTCCTTAGAAGTGTTTCTATACTGATATTAGTTGGAGGTAAACGGTTAACTAATGCTCGTATTCCATATTCGTCTAATATCTTATCATCATGTATAGAAAACGCAAATCTACCACAGAATTCGCAGTCCTCGTCATTCCGATCTGTTTGAGGATCATAATCAGATACTATATATATAACACCATTATACGTAAATTTCTTTAATAAATCTTCTTTAAATATAGTTGTTCCACCATATCCTATTATTTCTGAACCGGGACTTGTTGAGGTATTAGTATTTTTTATCATTTTCAAACCAAACATAGCACTATATCTTTTTGCTTCTTGTGTTGCATATTGGTCGAATTCACCAGGGTATATTGTATTTATCTTTAAACAGATTATATCTCCAAACCGAGTATATAGATTAACAAGTGCATCTCGAGCAATCGGACTATATATATATCCAAGCTCAATTTTTATATAAGGTTCTTGTAATCTTTCTATTTTATTAACTCCCCTAGCGATATACCCTTTCATTATTTTTCTAAGGTTGAACTCCGGAATAAACTCTGTAATAGGAATTAATCCGCCATCTCCCAATTCAATAATACTATGAGTGCTTTTATCATTCAAAGAGCTGACCCATCTAGAGAGGTCTAAATTAGTATTTTTAACCTCTTTGGCTATAGAAAAAGAAGCAAAATCAGGAGAACCTCCGATTGTTTTAATAGACATTTTAATAGAACTGAATTCATTAGTAACTGATGTACTACTGTTATTATTTCTTCCAAAGTTCAATTCTGCAGAACTATTTTCCTTGGCCCCCTTAAATTTATATGAAGCATCCATTTCGAGGTTCATATTTTTTTCTTTTGTCTCACTGGTTTCTGTTTTTTTATATAAACCCACATATTGAGCAGATGCTTTCCCTCCAGTAACAAAGCTGGCCAAAACAAACCCTCCATAATTGGAAAAAAATTCACTTGGGTGTGTCCTATATAATTCTTCTTTGAAATCCTTAGACAAATAATTCTCTTTAATCTTTTCTAATATGTTTGAACTGGTTTGCAATTCAAAACAAGAATCTCTTACAACGATATTAACTTCACCAAAAACTGCATCTGTATTTTCCACAAGTGATTTCGTAAATACTTCTTTTTTATTACTTTTACTTCCAATAGAGAAAATTCCAACATCAAGCTTAAACCCTCCACCTATATTTTTAGTTATTGTTGAATTAGAGGTATATCTATCAAAGTTAGCATATGAAAAATATGAACCATCACTTGTATTATTTTTCCAGAAATTACAGTACGAACGATAGTCTTTGTAAAATTTATCAAAATCGATAACTGAATAACCAAGATTTCTTGAATCTTCAATAGGATAATAATTATTCCTAAATGACCTCCCCAAGTATTTCACTTGAGGAATACCTATAACTCCGGTTTTTGTGGTGTTAGTTACGGAAGAAAATTTTGACTGATACTCAGAACGAACCCATGGAATATTATGGTCTCTTTCTTTTAAAACTACTTCGTTATTTGCCATTGAATAACCTGCTTCTTTATTCTTTTCATAGTGATCTTCACAGGAAAAAATAAGAAACGATAGACTAAGGATTAACAATAAATACTTTTTCATAATTTAAATTTTTTAGTAAATACAATATTTTATTTTAATAAGAATATAATTCCGTTCAAATTGAGTGATCTTCTGATTTACTAGATTTTTAATTTGATTTGTAGTTATTAATCATACAAACTCATAGAAATATAACTATGAGTTTGTATGAACTTCGCTTATTTGACTGTAGGATATGCTGCAATCGGATTTAAACCTTTTGTGTCAAATGTTTTAATTAATTTACCATCTGTATTGAAAACATACATATCTCCATCGGTCTTATAGTCTGATGTACCTATAAAGATATATTTCTTCACAGGATCAGATGATATACTATATGGTTTGTTCAATACAGTACCATCAGTAATAAAATTGTTAGTCAATACCTTTTCTGCTTTAGCATCGTATACGCTATATGTTATAATCTGATTCCAATTGGCATCGTATTGAGAATATATAATGTATATATTATCGTTACATATTGTCATCCATGTAGCATTTCCTACCTGAGTTACTTCTTGTGTATCTGCATCTATTCGTTGCAATGTATTTGGTACATCATTATAATTTCCATTTGATATTACATAGATATCCCCTTGACTATCTACAACCATTTTATCAGGATTTATAACAACATCCAGCTTCTTAAGCTCTGTAAAAGTCGCTACATCTACAACCGAAACTGTTTTATCATAACCAATAGCTGTATTATAGTCTAACCCTCCTGAATTTGCAACATATAATTTTCCTTTGGATGCTCGTACATATTCAGGGTTACGGCCAACTTTTACCTCAGCTTCAATTTTTAAAGTATTCGGATTTATTTTAGCCAAATACCCATCAAAATATGTGACATATACTTTACC
>NZ_JAIXHZ010000038.1:0-2401 GCF_043392705.1 Dysgonomonas sp. Shenzhen-Wh21 | reverse complement strand
GTCTCTGATTAGAGAAGGTACAGAGATTATAGAAAAGTCTCAATCTGAATTTTGTCCGTTATGCCATACTAAATATGAGTCTTTTCTAGATTTGTTAAATAGGATCTCGCAAAATCCTATCTTGTCAGAAAAAGAGAGCATATTATTAAAAAGTAAATCATTGGAGGAAGTCAGACTGAAAGCGAACAAAGATTTACTTGATGATTTGAAAAATAAGATCAAAAATGAAATTCTAGAAAAACAGCGACAATTAGATCTTGATATTTTAAGAAACACAAAAGATATAAACTCCATAAAACAAGCAATTTTATCCCTAGAGAATACGATAACCGATAAAGTGACTGAATTAGAAATATATACAAAGAAAACCGAGAGTTTGGATGAAGTAGAATTACTATTGAAATTAAAGAACCAGAAGAAAAAAAATATAGCAGAAATACAAGTTGAGAAAAATAAATTAGCCAGTGAGAATGAGACGCAAACATTATTAAACAATAAAATACAAGCGTTAACAACTAAAAACAAAACATCTGCAGATATCATTTTATCTGTAAAAGAAAATCCGGAATATAATAAAGTTTTGGAATTTAGTAATATATATTTTATTGAAGATATCAGTTTGGAACAAATACAAGATTTAATAAATAAAGAATCGGATAAAATAAAGCAGATAGAAACTCAAATCACAGAATATAATGTCACGATCAACAGATTAAATGAACTCCTTCTTCCTGTTAAGGTTTCTGAAATAGAAAGTAATATTACAAATAAAGAATCTCAATTAGAGTTAATTCTCGGATCTTTAGCGGGATTTAATGGATTTATGAATAAAATCAGTATACCAAAAGAAGATATTGAAAACAAAGAACAGGTAATAGGCTTTATGCGAAAGATGTATTCTGATAACCAAAAGAGAATAAGCCATCAGAAAAACATTATAGAAGAATATCAGAAGTTAGAAAAATCGAAAGAATATATATTACCATATTTGAAGCAACGAAAAATAAAAGAGGATACTCTGTTGGCCGAAAATAGTTTAAGAAAACAGTCCTCTCTTAAAAAAGATCTTGAAAAAGAAAGGCAAGGGTTGGCGACTCATATTCAAACTCATATTAATTCTTTTTTCCATAAAGAGTTGATTGTTGACATATACTCAAAAATAGATCCTCATCCAGATTACAAGGAAATAGACTTTACATGTAATTTTGATGATGTATCTCCCAAACTAACGGTTTTTGTTAAAACTCAGGGGCAACAGGGAAAATATATTTCTCCCAGTCTCTATTTTAGTGCGGCACAGCTTAATGTGTTAAGTCTAAGCATATTTCTGGCAAAAGCATTGAATGCTACGGATGACAAAGGCAGGGCAATCGATTGCATTTTTTTAGATGATCCGATTCAATCTATGGATAGTATAAATATTTTATCAACAATTGATTTATTAAGAAGCCTAGTTATTAATCATAAAAAACAGCTAATCTTATCTACACATGAAGAAAATTTCCATTTATTGTTACAAAAAAAAATACCACGGAATTTGTTTAGATCTAAATATATCGAGTTGGAGACATTTGGCAAAATAAAACAAGATAATTAGATATCATATTTTGAAATCTACTGTCCAATCCAATAAAAAATCAATAAAAAGATATTCATTAAAAAAACAAATTCAAGATAAGGTTATCTTGAATTTGTTTTTTTTGCTTCATAATAAGTTAGCTAAGTCTTTATTGTCTATTTTCATAAAGAAAAATCAGGCGAGTCGCTAGCGAGTATGAAAACTACCTTTTCAAATCATTCCATATTTGCAATATGAAAACAAAATTAATCAAATATGGAAGTTATAACAATTGATAGCGAAGCTTTCAAAAAGCTAGTAGCAAAAATAGATCGGATTGCTAGTTTTGTTGTAAAGGCAGAACAAACCAAAGGCAATGATTCCGATAATGACATCTGGATGGACAGCAATGAGGTTGCTGAATTATTACGCATCAGTCGCAGGACACTACAATAAAAATATATTCGATTAAAATACAGGAAGTTAATTGATTCAAAACAAGGAATAGGTAATGACTTAGAAACCACCGAGACTCATTACTCTGCTTTGATTTTCATAGATTCAAATAGCTCTTTCACTAACAAAGATATACAATTAATCGAGAATAAAAACGATTCTCATTTTTTATAAACTCCTATCCTTCGACCCTCTTTCCTCCATTCTTCGGATTTGTTCACTATCACATCCGTTAGTACCGGATATTACCGTTCCAAACCTCGTACTATCGGAAAGATAGTCTTGAATAGATCAGACAAGAGTACATTTGTTCCTACTGTACACTTGTAGCAATGGTATGCCTATGAGCCATACCTGAAGCAAAATCAATATGCATTAAAAGAATTT
>NZ_JAIXHZ010000037.1:0-13524 GCF_043392705.1 Dysgonomonas sp. Shenzhen-Wh21 | reverse complement strand
ATGATACCTTGGCCGGCTATTTAATAGATAAGTTTGGTCGTATTCCTAATACTCACGACAAGCTTGAAGCCGAGGACTATCAGTTTACTGTAGTAAAGAAAAATAAGGCTTCGATAGTTTTAGTGCAACTCAAAGATCTGGCTCAAGATGAAGAATCTGAAGATACAGAACAAGCCAGAACATCTCAGATTTGAATAAAAAAATAGAATGGATTTTGAACTTCAATACACCGATGATCAGTCTAGTGCTCGCGCAGGGTTGATAACGACAGATCATGGACAAATAGAGACTCCTATATTCATGCCCGTGGGGACGCAAGGTGCTGTAAAGGCCGTCCATATGACTGAACTCGAAAATGATATACAGGCACAAATAATATTAGGAAATACATACCATCTGTATTTACGTCCGGGGTTAGACATTTTACAACAAGCAGGAGGTTTACATAAATTTAATAGTTGGAATAAGCCTATTTTGACCGATAGTGGGGGATTTCAGGTTTTTTCTTTGGCTCATAATAGAAAGCTTACTGAAGAAGGTGCTATTTTTCGCTCTCATATCGATGGCTCTAAACATGTATTTACTCCTGAATACGTAATGGATATAGAGCGTACTATCGGAGCTGATATAATGATGGCATTCGATGAATGTACACCTGGCGATGCAGATTATACTTATGCAAAAAAATCGCTAGACCTCACAGAACGATGGCTTGATAGATGCATAAAACGTTTTAATGAAACCGAATGTGAGTACGGTTATAAACAAGCATTATTTCCTATTGTACAGGGATGTGTATATCCTGATTTACGCAGACGAGCTGCAGAGAATGTAGCATCTAAAGGTGCGGACGGGAATGCTATTGGAGGGTTAGCTGTTGGAGAGCCTACAGAGAAGATGTACGAAATGATAGAGGTTGTAAATGAGATTTTACCAAAGGATAAACCTCGTTATCTGATGGGTGTAGGTACACCGGCCAATATTCTCGAAGCGATAGAACGTGGAGTAGATATGTTTGACTGTATAATGCCCACACGTAATGGACGTAACGGACAATTATTTACTCACAATGGGATTATGAATATGCGGAATCAGAAATGGGCTAAAGATTTTTCTGCAATAGAAGAAAATGGAGCTTCATTTGTTGATACTTTGTACACAAAAGCATATCTTCGTCACTTATTTATAACGAATGAAATTCTAGCATTACAGATCGCTTCTATACATAATCTGGCTTTTTATTTATGGCTTGTCAAAGAAGCCCGTCAGCATATAATAACAGGTGATTTTTTGAGCTGGAAAAGAATGATGATTGAGAATGTTTCAAGACGTTTGTGATTAACTGAATAGAATGAAAATACTATCAATACTTGATAAGTACATAATAAAGAAATTTTTGGGAACATACATATTCTCAATTATTCTTATTATTTCTATATCCGTAGTGTTTGATATAAACGAACGACTTGATAAGTTTTTAAGTAATAATGCTCCCTTAAAAGCGATCATATTCGACTACTACATGAATTTTGTACCGTATTACACTAATCTCTTCAGTGCATTATGTGTGTTTATTGCGGTAATATTTTTTACGTCCAAACTTGCTGATAATTCTGAGGTTATAGCAATGTTATCAAATGGGATGAGTTTCAAGCGATTGATGAAACCCTATATGATTTCAGCGGGTATTATCGCAGTAGGATCATTCATTTTAAGTAGTTTCATAATTCCACCAGCCAACGAAACGCGTATAAAATTTCAGAACAAATATATAAAAGATAAAAGTGTCGATTATGCAAGTCGTATACAAATGCAGGTAGATAAAGGAGTTATTCTTTATATCGAACGTTTTGATAATAAAACACGACTAGGATATAATCTTTCTTTAGATAAATTTGAAGGCAAGGAACTAAAATCGAGACTGGTTGCAAGCAGAATAGAATATGATACAGCATATCACTGGGTTCTTAATAATTATTCTATACGCGAATTTCATGGTATGAAAGAGAAAATCACAACCGGGACTCGAATAGATACCACATTGAATGTTATACCGAGTGATTTTCTTGTGTCGGTAAATGATTTTGAGCAAATGTCAACACCCAAGCTGTATTCGTATATACAACGACAGAAGGAAAAGGGATTGGCAAATGTCGGGGGGGTAAGTATTACTCAATTCGAGATAGAATTCCATAAGCGATTTGCATCAGTATTTTCAGCATTTATACTCACCATAATAGGCGCATCCTTATCTGCTCGGAAAATGAAGGGCGGAATGGGGCTTAATATTGGAATCGGATTAGGGTTGAGTGTGACTTATATCATGTTTCAGACGGTAAGCTCCTCTTTTGCTGTTTCAGGTACAATGCCCCCAATGCTAGCTGTATGGATACCGAATATTGTATTTATGTTTATAGCTGCATACTTGTATTCTAAGGCACCTAATTAATATCTATTCTTTCTTCTTTGTAGACTATACAAATACTGATTTTTCCAAGTTTCTTTTGTTTAGCTTCTCTATCATTTGTAATAAATGATTGGAGCTTATTGTATATTACAAAATATTCGATGAATTACCTTGTAAGTAGACGTCAAATATTGCTAGTACTAAATCTCTAATTATTTATAATAAAAATAGAACCTACGAATCTCACGACTCACAGGTTCCCAAAAACTTTTACAAAACTACACTACTATCTTGGTTGATAGTATATTTTAAGAATGTCTCTTTCTATATTTTCCGTTTTAATTAGAATTATTGCTCTGGCTTTTATTTCATAAATATCCTGCTAGTCTTTTTTACTGTCTGTTTATTATCTGCTACTTTAACTATATAAACGCTGTTTTGAATAAAGTAACCGTCTGTGAAGCTTTCAGAGCTATACTTCTTAACGTTTTTACTAAATATTTTTTTACCGTTCAGATCATATACAATAGCCAGACAATCTACTTCAGACATATTGGTTACTACGATAACATTGTTATTTACTGTAATATTGATTAATGCTGAACCTTCATCATCGTCAGTTAGTACAGAGCTGCTGGAAACAATATCGAAGCGATTTTTATCTAAACTACTTTTTCCATTAATCGCATATTCTCCATTATTAACAATAGGATAGATGTGTCCTGTTGTTAAATCTCGAAGGTATGATTTGTCTTATCACTTTTTGGTAATACAGTAATTGTTACTGTTGCTCTGTCGCATGTTGCAGGGTCACCATCATCACATACTTCATATACAAAAGTATCTACACCTTTAAATCCTGATTCTGGAGTATAGATGTATGTTCCGTCTGATGATATTGTAACTGTACCATGTGAAGGAGGAGTTGTTGGGGTTGTATTTATAATTAGGTTATCTCCGTCAGGGTCAAAATCATTCGTTAAAAGATTTCCCGATACAGGCTTGTCTTGCTCGGTAACCCCTGTGTCATCATTTGCTACAACATTGTTATTAATGGATGGGTCTCGTTCTGGAATAACATTGATTGTAATTGTTGCTGTTGCACAAGCTTTAAGTGGTGCAGGAACATCATCACATACAGTATAAGTAAAAGAATCGGTTCCGATAAAATCATTAGCAGGAGTATATGTATAAGTGCCATTTGCATTTATTACAATCGTTCCGCCGTTGTCTGTTGTGAAAGAACCTGTAGAAGTAACAGTTTGAATATGTCCTTCCAAATCGAAGTCATTGGTCAATACATTTCCGCTGATTGATTTATTTTCTTGAGTTACGTTGATATCATTAACAGCATTAGTTGTATTCGTCGGATTTACCATAACTGTTGAAATGTTATTGCTTAGATCCGGATCTGACTCTATTGTCTCTGGATATCCTTCTGCTGTATTATTATATAACCCTGCTTTTAGTACCCTTGCTTTTATCGTTAATGTCCTTTCGTTTTTGCTTAAATCAAGTGCATCATATGGTATATCATATACATCCCACATTCCAATAATTGGATCATACACCGTTTGCTTTTCAGTCCATACTTCAGGATCATTACTTCCGATAGGTGAAGGCGTAACTGTTGAACCCATAGATGCTGTATGGCTTATATATTCATATCCCGGAGGTAGTGGGTCGCTTACCATTATATTCTGAGAATACATCATACCTTTGTTGGCTACTTTGATCGTGAAAGTAACCTCACTTCCTATGGCCGGCGTAGAGTTGCTGACTGTTTTGATAACTTCTATATCAGACTTATCCCAGTTGAATGTAAAATTCAACTCCATCGTTTCCATCCATGACCCTGCATAGACATTAAATGTATTTTCATTCCCAATACCATTATTTCCATTAGCCCACCAGATATTAGCAGGGCTATCAGCCCCCGTAGTATTTATAGCCGGAGATTGTACATTATTATTGGCAAAAGTGCCGGATTGATTAGCTGGAACTGTAAACCAATTGGTATTTCTATTACCGGGACCTCCTGTGTAAACCTTACTATGATCCCAATACAGTTTAACCGTGGCCTTATTCATATCTACCGGCCTGATGTTTTTCATTGTTATCCCAAGACTTTGTTCCATATCGTAGACAGGGAAATGGACCGGGAAGAAATTCGCTGATGTGAATAGCTTAATAACAGTCCCTGCCGGAACAATGTTGCCATTATCATCTTTCCCATCCCAATACACATCATAGGTTCCTGCATCATTGAAGTATCTGAAAAGGCGAACATCACCAGCAGAGTAACTTCCTGAGCCATCAATGTCTACTAGGATATCCAGAATTCCGGGAGTATCCACATATACGATAAAATATGCTTCTCCACCTGTCGCATCTGCTTTTCTTCCAAATCTTACGTCTGTACTTGCAACCGGACCTCGTGAAGTTTTCCAAATAGATTCATCCGGTTCTGCAACAAATAAAGGATACTGGTAGCGATTGGATGTTCCTTTAATAGATTTGCGGTTTTCTTCAATATTGGGGTCTCCATTCGCTAATTTCTCGTTTAGTGGTCCGGAGTCATTAGCAAAAAATACAACATAACCCGCATTAGACTTGCCAAAATTGACATATTTAATATAATAATCGTCTGTTTGTGCAGAATATGTGTTATCTACAGGGACATAGAATCCAAAATCGTCGTGGAAAGAAGTCGTATTTGTTTGACCGGCTGTACTAGGAAGGCCACTATAAATACTCCAATACCTACAGTATACACGGCCTGGACGCTTGGTCGTTCCGAAGGCGACCGTAACATCCCAATCGGTAATTTCCCAACCATTGTTACCCGGACTAGCCATTTCTACCCAAAAAGCTCTATCCTGACCGGTATTGTTTGTAAACTGACCACCCGCGTTCGTATTGGTAGCACTTGCGGTTCCCGTGGTAGGATAGCCTCCCGACGTTAAAGCAGAGGGTCCGGCAAAAGCTTGAGCCTGTGTCAGACTTGTATTAGTACTTGTTCTTCCTTGTAAATTACTATTAGCTGTGGTAACTGCCGTTTGTCCTGAACCTGAAAGTCCTGAAGGGAAAAATGTATTATATCCTGTCGATGAGTTATCATAATACCAAGTAAAATTGCTGCTGGTCGAACTCCTAAAGCTAAAGTAAACAGTTTCACCCGCTTTTACATAAACATAGAAGCGGTGATTCGTATCATAATTCGTGGTTGCACTAGGCCTCATCATGCTTCCGCGAGTATCGTAGCCTGTATTTCCTGCAGTATTTCCGGGAACATACAACGAACTTAGACGACTTACTGTTGCAGAGCCTTTCCAGTTACCAGAACCTTCAGCATGAATATATGATACAGATATTGTAAAAAACAATAATAGAAATAATAAATAAAGGTTTGATCTTTTATGATGAGTAAAAAAGTATCTTTCAACTTTCAAACTTTGATTCGGATAAACCTGAGTATGGTATTTTTTATTCATAATTCAAATAATTAACAGATTTATTGGATCGTGTCCCTGATATTTTATATTCAGCTTTTAACCAATCTATCATTAATTTACTTTTGTGGCTATATTGCAAACCTTTGTATTAATTTTTAAATTTCCACATCATATACATACCAGTGATTACGCTCAATCTTCGATGGCAGTAATAATTTGTATGTTTCATCACCAAATTCAGGAGGAGGTAATGGACCCGTAGCCTGATATGGTAATTTTATCTCTATGGCACTACTTGCATTATCTCTTTCATTTATATAAGTGGTTAATGTCAAGTTTGTAACATTTCCTTGATCTAATGTATAGGATGAAACTGAGCCCGTTGCACTCCAAGCTGTCCAGTCGTTAGAACTTGCGAGATTATCTGTTTTTGTAGATGGTTTAAATACATACGTATTTTTATCGAAATCAATGTATTTGTAACTATATTGAGCTTTGCTGTCTACTACAGGAGTACTATAATGTTGCGCAGAAAGTTTTACATTCAGTTGAACTTTTGCTAGGGCCCTAACTAATGATACATTATTAAGTTGATAGTTCGTATTGAAATCATGAGTCTTATTTCCGGACATTAACAATGGGGTTGTAATGTTCGCAGACCATGGGTTATTTACTGTTTGCCAAATAGCCTGTAGGTCTTCTATCACTGATACTCCATCAAGGTTTGTTTTAATTGTAGAGCAATTTGCTATTATGTATACATTTCTATTACCAGCTTCAGCCTGTGTAAGATTCAATGAGACTTTCTTAGTGCTACTATTCCAAGAGCCTCCGGTAAATGTTACTCCTGAAATATAATATTTAATTAAGGTCTGAGAACCTGTAGTAGGGAAAAGAAAGACATATAAGTCATTTACAGTCTGCTCTTCTTCCGTTCCATCACTTTCGGCTTTCGTTATATTTTTAATGTAATTATTTACATTTAATGACAATTCTATATTGTTGTTATTGAAGCCGGGAACAGAGGGCTCTTCACTTGAACAAGCAACAAAGAAAAGGCTCAGAAAGAATGTTACATATATTATTTTTTTCATAGTCTTTATCTCTTATTTGCTAAAAGTTTTTACCAATGCATCGTTGTAATATACCTGAAGGTACGATCCGTCTCCTACGCTAGGAATAGTGCTTAGGGTATATCCTACAGATGCCGTAGGATCAAAATTATTAAACGATTTTTCGGTCGTATCATCCGAAAATTTGAACGGTGCGACTGTCTTCAGCACAATGTCATGCGGAGCACAAGCTTCTATCGTATTGCTTATTGTTATTTTTCCGTCCTCATCAATTCCTACATTGTAGCCATATCCCATATAAGTTGCGCTCTGCTTGATCTTCCATGGATCTATACTATAAATGATCTCTATTGTTTGTAATTTTTTTATACTAAAAAAATAATGATGGTTACGGTAAATGTTATAATCTGGTTTTTCTGTTTGATTTCCTGTGGCAAAAGACAAATAATCGCTCTCAGCTATGGTACCGTCATATGTTATGATCGGAATTTCGTATAACGTACCGTTTAATGTTTCAATAACAAAGTAATTGACAGGCTTATGAGAACTTGCCGACCAGCTAGGAGCTGACATCAGAGCCTCCGGTATGTAATATATAAACGAGTTATCCACCTTTTTTAAAGGTTTATCTTCGTAATAAATCGGTGCGACTGGTGTTAACGGAGACTGTAGACTAAATTGTCGGTAAGCATTTTTATAATATATACTTTTTACGCCCAAATTAGTTGTAGAACCGTCTATTTTTACCTCTAGTCTTGCTAGTACTCGAATAAGTTTTACTCTGTCTTCGCCATTAGGACGAAAGGGTAGGGGTGAGTAAATATTTCCGCCTTGAGTAATGGTCTGATTCTTGTATATTCGAGACATTGGGAACCCTTTTGTTTCAGTAGCATTTAGATATAAGTCTGTGTCTAAATCTCTAAAGGTATTCATATATGATTCCATAGCAGACCGTGTGGTTATGCTTTTTAAGGCTGCTATGGGCATATTAGCTACAAAATAAAAATCACGTTGCCCGGGCCCCGGATTCAGTTGTACAATAAAAGACTTGTCTTTTTCTGAAATAGGAATATTTTCATCAAAGTATTCACCCACCTTTGTACCGCTAGATGAATCGAAGACCAGCATAGCCAAGTCATGAACCCGGTCTTCATACTCTACATCATCTGCATTCAAAGTCTCTAATCCTTCTGCCTGGGCTTTAGTTACCGAGAGATAAACTACCGGCTCGGATTGCGGGTTCTTTTGATCATCATAAATTAGAGAATCACAACCTGCAAATGATAATGAAAATCCTAAAAGTGATATATATATTAAGTATAATCTTGTCATAATCATATAGATTATTAAAGCAAAGAATGCTTTATAATTATAAATCTGTGCTATAGCTATGTACAAGCCAGTTGTTTACATAGATTGCGCAACTGAAATTTGTCCCGCACTCTGCACAGTAATCTTTAAGTACAAATTTTATTGTAAAATCGTTTTCACAATTCAAATTAATTCCTCCATTAATAGTATTCATCAAAATACTACCTATAAGGTCTCCGTTAAATACTTGCTGGCCTGTTTTGGGATAATTGATAGTCAAATTATTATGATATCCGGTAACAAGCTCTAACATAGAGAAATTCCATGTTACACTATTATCTGTGTAAACAGTATTTTGTTGAGGATAATATATTACAGGTGAATTATATGGCATAGAACCATCTATATTTATAGTTCCATTAGCCGATGATACAGCCACAGCTAAATCTTGAGGCTTTAACTCTGTGATTGTTGAATCAAATTCGACAATCACTTTAACACGATTGGTTAACTCGCGCAAATTGATTTTAGTATGCTTATATAGTGATCCACTTTTTTCAGGATCGGGCAAAAATACCGTTGGGCTTTCACCTTGCCAAATGCGTTCAGTATTGCCTAAACTAGCGGCTCTACTTTCTGATGACTTAATAGCTAACATTACATCTTTTTTTGTTGTAATGCCTGAAGAGAAAGAGCTTCTTGTAAAGTTTTCGTTTACTCCTGTCCATGCAATAAATGAGAAGTTTCCGTTCGAAACAGGAACAAGCACTTCAAAATCGCGGTTAAGAGTTACATTCTGCTTGCTCACTGAAGTTACAAGTTTACCCTCTTCATCAAACGCAAACACTGTGAGTGATGATGCTTCACCTATGAACGTTGAATCTACAGCACAAGGTGTCATTGAAAAAAACTTCACGTATACACCTTGGGGACAGTCTTCTAAGTCGTCATAAATAAGAGAATCACACCCCCAAAAAATTGCGCTTAAAGTTAACGCGGTCATCAATATCTTAATTCGCAAATTCTTCATTTGTTGCATTTTGTATATAATTGATGTTTTAAAAGACTGGGGGAAAAAGGAATCCTTACTTCCCCCAGATATAATTAGAATTATAAATTTTCTATAAATCAGATTCCCAGATCAATACTGTAAGAATGAAGTTGCCAAGGTAATACTGTAACATCTACACTCATCCATGTTTCAGGAGTAGTCAACGGATCTGTTGGATCTACTGGATTTTCCGGTTCCTCTACACCAGGTACGTTTGGCCTAGGATCGGGATTCAATGGTTTTTTAGGACCATTCGGATTTGATGGATCTACCGGTTCTCCTTTTGGATTATTCGGATCTTCAGGGAACAATGGATTCCAGTTCGTTCCTAAATTTTTAAATCCTGTAATATGAATATGATATACATTATTTCTTACAACCGGAGAATTATACCATGTAGGAATATTATCAGGATTAACCCATGCATAATACAATACTTTACCTTTTACGTATCTTGCTACAGTTTGTCCGGTTACACCACCTTTGCTTGGTGTTACTGCATTCGCAGCGCTCACATAAAATTTACCATTCGCTCCTACGAAGAAGTCATCACCTGCTGTATAAGTTTCTCCGTCAGCAAAAGCCGCAGCAGAAGGAGTGAATTTAGCTCTGATAAGAACATATGCAGTGTTACCCTTCTTGTAACCGGATTCATTTCCGGCTCCATAGGCGTGAGTGTTTGGCAGGATAAATTTACCGGATAAGCTAGCTTCTAATTCATCAGTTATAGCTGATGATGGATTTGTTGCATAGTCAAGTCACTCATAGTAGCAACACTAGTTCCTCCAAACTGAGTTGTTGGATCATATTCTTCGAATAAACCTGAGTAATCATATTTCGAACTGGAACCTGTAATTTCGGTACCCCAATATTGAGCATCGGTAGTTGGTACCCATCCAAAATTAGGTGTTGCGAAATCAGCTTTACGTTGGAGATAAAGAGAGCTTTCTCCTTGAGCCAATACCCATTTGATTTCAGAAATTGTACCTAAGATAGTAGAACCGTTTCCTGCAGGAACATCATAAGTTAGTCCTTCAGTGGATACCATAACACGTCCAACAGTTCTTTCTACAACTAGACTAACACGGTTTTTAGAAGATGCAGCAGCAGTAGTTTCAGCAGCAGAGACATTATTAACGACATCAATTGTTTTAGGTTCAACACAAGTCATTAAGATTTTTTCGTCTGTTGTTCCATTTTTTATAGCTAATTTTTCGGCAGAAGTACTTACAGTTGTACTTGTACCCGAATTAGCTATATACAAAGCAGCTTGAGCATATGCATTCTCGAATTCAGCAACAGGTGTTTTAGCCAAAGCATTTTCAACCTCTGTTGTTCCATTTATTAATACATAAACCTTTTTAACTCCCGCAGTTGTTTTAATGGCAGCCGATTCTTGAGGAACTAGAGTCACCTGTCCACTTATTACTTCTTTTTTATAATCCGTTCCTACATTAAAAGATTGAGCAGTTACGGAAGCACCGTCAATAAGATAAATAGCAACTTTGGTAATGTCATCTCTTCCCGCCCATTCTCCAATCAAATGATAGTCGTCTGGTAAGCTTTTTCTTGTGTTCGAAGACATACTAAGAGTGATACTAACATTTGTAGTAGCCTCTTGTTCAGTAGGTGAATTTAAATTATTATCATCGCTACAGGCTGTAAAAGCAAGCCCTAGGACTAGTACAGCTATTAAGAATAGTTTTGTTTTTTTCATTCTTTTTAAATTATTACGTCATGTTTTACTTTCTGAAATTTTACAATTAAATATTTTGCTTATATTTATTTTATATTGATTGCTTTTTGTAGTGTTTCAAGATTTTTCTTTCCATCGACGCTGCCACTATCGGCTGCTTTCGCAAAATAATCTAAAGCTTTCTCTGTATTTCCTTTTAATATATAGGCTACACCAAGGTTATTCCAAGCTTTAGGATTACGTTCTATTTTATTTAGACGGTCAATTGCAGCATCTAAATTTTTACCTTCAATATCTGCAGCGGCAGAGTTCATTATAGCGATATCACTTTCAGGATACAATCTTACTGCAATATCAAACACTTCTCTAAATTCTTTGCTGCTAGTTGGATAGCTATGGGCTACCAGATACATTTCATTCAAACTAAGTAGTTTTGGGTTCGTTTTAATAATCTGTCTGGCTTCTTCAACATTAAATGGACGAACAACATAAGCAATAGCATATTCTGTACGGCGTAATGGAGGATAATATTCGTTCAATAATGTACGGTAGGTTTCTCCATTCGATAACCTCTTTAATTTTGCATCGCGAGCATCAGGGTTCGAGGTCTTGTCTATTATATCTAAAATAGCTTGTTTATTAGATAAATTAGATGTAGAAACAGCATTTTTCAACCCAGCCCAATCTTCACCAAAGCCCTCTACAGTAAATTTATTGCGGGTGATACCAAATTTTGTAACAAGATAGTCGGCAAAAGAATTAGCCCTGTTTTCTGATAGTACTTTGTTATGCTCAAATCCGCCTTCGGGAGAAGCGTATCCTGCGATACTAAATTCGGTTATCTGTAGATCATTATTGTTTTGTATTTCGCCAATAACTTTGTCTACTTGATCGAACTCACTCTGATTGTTTCCGAAATCACGAAGTAGCTCATAACGATCGACAATATAATTAAATGTTGCAGTATGTCGGTCTTTTCGAGCTTTTACCTCTACTTCAGGCACAATAAATGAGAGTTGATAAGATGCTAGATCTCTTTTTGGTAGTATGTTTTGCGCTATTAGCTGATCGTCTGATACGGTATAACAATTTGCACAACCAGAGGTTGTTCTCAACATAGATATGGAAGCATCGTCCATCCATGCTCTGTAAGGTACAGATACATTATAATCTACGGATTGAGCTGTGTTGTTATTTCTTTTTATTATAGCATTAGGCTCAGTACTAAAAGGAAGATCTTTTCCAAATGTGCTGTTACGATTCAATATTTTATTTCGTAAGCTCCCTGTTACAACGACAGGAGGGAGGCTTAGACTATCCAGTTTGTTTTGATTAGACTTAAGTATTGGAGTTAAAATAACCATGTCATTTCTATTTACATGTATTTCATCCAGAATGACATCCATTTTAATGGCAACTTTATTATCTTGTTTAATAAAGTGCTCTCCAGATACTTTAACTTGCTCGGATTGCGCTTGTGAGTGTACAGGTATTATAAATCCTGCTAACGATACAAACAAATATATTTTTAAGATTATTGTTCTTTTCATGAATCTTTATTTTAAGAAATAAATAAAAGATAGGCCTAGCTTGGTTACTCCCCAATAATTATAATTTCCTTCATCTAACTTTGTACCGCATTCTTCGCATGGATACTCATCATAATGAATACGAGCATAACCGGCTCCGATATTGAATTCAAAATTCCAACGGTTACTGATTACCCATTGATAACCATAACTTATACCGCCTCCGTATAGATAACCTTCATACCTTTTATCTTTAAGTACATCTAAACGTCCGATAGGAATATCCCAGCCTCCCACATTGAATTGAGAAGCATGTGCATGTATTCCTAAGAAATGTCCGTTAAATGATTCACAAAACCACCAACGGTATTCGGGTTGAACAAGCCAATGCTTAAAATTCTTATTATCGGAAAAAGAGAATACATTTAATCCTCCGCCAATTTCTAGCGTACTCTTTTTACTTAAACCAACTTCTAGCCCTAAGTTAGGCGTTGTGGTTGCCCAATAAGCTAGATTTGTTTTTATAGCTATTTCCTGACTTTTTACAACAGTAGAAAAGCTAAAAAAAATCAAAAAGGCTAAACAGGCACTTCTTAATTGTTGATAAATATTCATTTTCTTGAGATATATAATGACCAGTGTTTTGTTAATAAACTTGAAAGGCATTTCCTGTAATTTTATAAAAAATAAAACCAATTAACTCTATTTCTTTACTGTTATAGCAACATTTATCCCTACAGTTTGTCTCTAAACCGTGTTTAATATAAAATTTGCGCATATTTGTAATCTTTTATTCTATTATATGTAGCCAATATTCATTTGTATTTCATAAAATTTAGAAAATCTTTATTGAAAATTAAATAATTAAAAGGCTGTTTATGTTATTTTGCTTTGTACAAATATCTATTTATATAACTTTATTATATGTGCATTTTTGTAGAATATTGCAGTTTTTAGTTTCTAATTTCCATGTATTTTTATATTATTATAGTATAATGTGAT
>NZ_JAIXHZ010000036.1:0-64724 GCF_043392705.1 Dysgonomonas sp. Shenzhen-Wh21 | reverse complement strand
TGACGGATAACCTGTAATTTAAAGGGGAGTGGATAATCGCTCTGTTTACGCCGATTTTGCTTGATCTCGGAATGTGTCATAAATAAGTCAGTTTTGTGTCAACCTATTTTAGGACGGGACACACTAAATCAGTATTTTATTTCTTTGCCCAGTATGAAAATTTACCTCGATACACAATTTCTAATTTAACATTATCAGCAGCTGTAACATCAACAGAAGGGGTAAATTTCACAACTGTCTCCAATTGTTTTTTATTCACCATCATATTAAATCCATTTTTAAAGAAATCAGTATAAGCCCCTGTATATAGTATATATTCAGTTGATCCATTTGGTAATTTAACATCTCCGAATACTTGACTTTTACCATTTATAGTTAGAGTAAAGCCAGCAAGAGTAACACCTTCTTTCAACCCTACAATTTTTATAGATGTGCGATCCGGATAAAACTCACCTGTAGAGATAGGTGAACCATAATTGGGATTATCTTTAAGCATATCTGATAATGTAGATGTTACTGCAGGATTAGTCTCTGCAACTTGTCCTGAATAACCCTTAATTTCAACTGTTTGCTTACACTCTCCTTCAAAGAATATCTGCTCTTTTTCATCATCACTTCCACAAGATGTTAAGGCAAAAACCGTAGTTATTGTAAATAAAATAAATGCTAATTTTCTCATAATTTAATTGTTGTTTTAGTTTTATTGGTTTGTTTAAGCACTGTGTATTCTAAAATTTCTGTTAATGATGACACAAAAATAATGCTTTTTTTGAAAATAGAACAAATATATTTCATACAGAGGAAATCCTCCGGCATTTTCAGGCTCACTCTTTTACATTAATCAACCTCTTACTTTATCAATCAATTTACTTAATTTATCAGGAGTCAATATTTCGTTAGTATAAAATTTGCCATCCACAAACAGGCTATAAGTTGTTACAGGCGAAAAATGATTCTGAGCAATTTCCTTTGTTTCTATCCGATGACACCTTACAGGATAGTCTGAGACTTGGATTATAGGCTCTAACAATTTTATGTAAGGAACGGTAAAAGGACATTGCTCTGTATAAAAAATATCGATACCTCTTACGCCGTCTCCCATCCCGCACTTTGCTGATTGCTTAAAAGAAGGCATTGTTATTCTTTGATCGAAGTTTTTTACCATCAATTCAAAATAAGGGTCACAAGTATCACACACCTCATATCCATTATGAAGCATAAAAGCTTTGTCTGACAAGAAAGGTTTCTTTTTATTTCCAACGATCAACACCACACCTTTATAACCCTGTGAACGGGCATCCTCTTCACACTCTGCCAACAAACGTTTTCCGTAACCTTTTCCCTTAAACGAGCCCGATACCCAAAAACAATTGATAAAAATATAGCCCTCCGCATCGACAGGAACCCAAGCAATCTTTGCAGGAATATACTCTATAAAGACCTTCCCTTTTACATCGAACTTTATAAATCTCAAACCTTCCTTAAACCGTTTACTCAACCACTCTTTCTTAGCTTCAACTCCTTTGGCTGTAGATTTACTACTAATTGCACAGCAAATATGTTCTGTAAATAGATTTTCTTCTGTAAGCTTGATTATATTCATATTTTTCAAAAATAAAGGTTCTAACTCCTCTTGTTGTAAAAGTAATAATTATAAAAATAGCTGGCAATCGAGCCTTCTGTCTATAGTCTTATTTTCTAGTCGATTATTTGATCTGTACTATAAAAGAGGCGATAAATGTAGCCGAATTTGTAAATATGAAACAGTACTTTTTGTAAATATGAAACAGCATACTTTTCGATTCTTCATACTTTTATACGTCCAATGGATATTGGGATGAACGCAGTCTGAATGACGTTGATTATTCGATTTTTTAATCACTAGTCGTACCGACATTCTGAGAGGAATTCTTGCTTCTTGCGGACTTCCGGTTACCAATGGATTTTAACAGTGAAATTTTCTTGATCTTTTATTTTTTGACTTCCTTCCTTAACTTTCTTCGGTCATCGACCGTTGATTCTTCTACAGAAGAACTATAAATTGTAAAGTGAATCAAAACTCATCATTCTGAGAGCAAGTACCTCCCCTTTGGGGAGGTTCGGGATGGAGAGTCTAATTGAATTTGATTTGGTTAGTTTATACCTCCCTAAAATAGAAATTACAAAAATAGTGGCTGATCAAAATTTTCCAACTTAGAAATGGGAATGTATATTTCAGTCAATATATCATCCTCCGAAACATTGTTCGGACTATTCAGATATTTTTCATAAGCATACCCACCCCGCAGTTTATAGCCACTTTGCGGTAACCACCTGAGGTAGATATTATAATACATATCCAGCAATCCGCTATATGAACCTCTAAGTGTAAAAATAGCATACATCCCCCCACTTATCTTTTGCACGCCGAAAGCTCCCTGAGGTCTCACTTCTCTATCTACGGTAAAACAAGCATAAAATCTACAATTTTGAGGATGTGTTATAGTTGGGTTATCGAAACTGAGTCCTATAAACTCAGTTTTATCATTCACAAGATTGTTCTCTTTTGCAAACTGTCCCAGTTTCTTCCATGCGATTGTATATGACTCCGCAGCACCGTAGCTGTCTATTATACGAATATACACAACCTGTTTGGAGGGGATTTTTCTTATTTCAGGAACAAGGGCGATGACCGCTCTCTCTGTTTTTCTGAAAAAATTGGACGCATCCTCTTCCTGCATACGAAAAGCCGAAGGAGAAATACCAAAATGCTTCTTAAATGCTTTTGACAAGGCATACTTTGTTCCATAGCCGGTTTTCACGGCGATTTCGCTCAACGTATGCTTTGTCATCTGCAAATATTCTGCAATATATTCTAAGCGAAGACGATTGACATACTCCCCTATATTTTCCCCAATTATAGCTTTAAATATACGATGAAAATGATATTCGGAGATATTAGCTATCTCAGACAACCTTTTTATATCGGGCACTTCAAACAGATGACCATTGATATAATCAACTACATTATTTACCGCTTTTTCGTATTCGCTTTGGGTAGTTTTCTTCATTAAGAGTAATTATGCTTGCGCCCAACGCTTCAGCTTTGGAAAATACATTTTCATTTGTTCTATAGCATGTTCTTTTGTCATCTTTTGCTCCGAGTCTTTATTAAATTCATCTACAAACTGAGCACAATGCACAATCATTTCGTCCATTGTAAAGTCTTGCGTAAACTTACCATCAGCAAAGCAGTAGCGACAATAATCTTCGTTCTTACTGTTGTCGGCATTATTTCCGAAATCTTCATTCACATTAAGAGGCATACCGCAACTTTGGCAAAATTTCTGATCCATAATAGTTCTTGTTTTATTAATAATTAATTAGCACTACAAATAACGGAAATATGATAAGATGAAGGGTTATCCAATCTTGCTTATTTAGTTTTTTAATATACAAACGCAGATAGCTCACTTATCCACAAAATGCAAACAACAAATTAAAAATAAGACATTTACACAGCATAACAAAAGAAACCCCTCGTTAATTAACGTTAAACAAGTCTCTGCCGATTAATCTTTCTGATATTAATCGAATCAAAGATACAAAGAGATAAAAAAAGTATTCACCTTTTAATACATATAGTCATGAAAAAGTTTCTATTAGCATTCGCTTTATTGATCGGTGTAGCATCATTCTACAATACATCAGAAGCTCAAAATATAAATATTAGTATCAATATAGGACGTCAACCTGCTTGGGGACCCGTGGGATACGATTATGTAGACTATTACTACATGCCTGATATTAACTGTTACTTCAATGTCAATTCAGGGCTATTCTTCTATTTTGACAGAGGAAGATGGATCTCGGCTCGTTATTTACCATATGCTTATCGCAATTACGATTTGTACGGAATGCACAAAGTAGTTTTGGTAAATGTAGCAAACCCTTGGAGATACAACCATATACACTGCAGAGACTATGGTCGTTATAAAGGACACCACTCTCAAGTGATCATCCGTGATAGCCGTGATTATCGTTACAGAGACAGCCGCAACAATAGAGTAGCATGGTATTCGGGCAACAAACACAACAACTATAGGGGTAACGAATATAAATACAACGGAAGAGATAATGACAGATATAACCATAACAAAAAAGACAATAACCGCAAAGATTATAATTACAATGGACGTGAACAAAGTCGCAACAACGACAGAAACTTAAACAGCGGAAGAAACAATAATAAAGAACAAAGATACGATAACAGACAAACTGAAAGAACTAATAATAACATTAGCAGCAGACCGTCTTCCAGCAGAGAGACCAGGAAAGAGTCGAATGTAAAACGTTCATCTTCTGAAGAAAGAGGAAACTACAGACTGGCATCGAACAGAGAAAGAGCGACCAGAAGCAGATAAGCAGATAAATTAGGCATATAGGTTTTTATAGTGAGTAGTAAATAAAGAGAGCGAGGGTAATTCAGAGTCGAATTATCCTCGCTTTATTATAATATTTCTTACAGCTAAGAGAAGATCTGCTATAAATACTTTTATTTCCAAAAATCAAGATATTTCTTAGTGACAGTAAGGAAATCATGATTTTTTTCTACAAACTCACGACTCTTTCTTGATATTTCGGGTATTTGTTTTTTATTCAATACTACCCATTCCAGCTTCTCGAAGACATCATCTTCGGTAGGGTGCACATTTATTATTGGCCTATTATCATATTCGCCGTATAGATCGTAAATATAAGGCTCTCCCCCTCCTATCAGCACTTTACCTTGCGCCATAGCCAGCAACGCATTCATGGCAGGAGTATGCGAATACAGCTGATCGAGCACAACATGTGCCTCCGACATCAACTTTTGATATACATCATAGCTAACCGATTCTACACGAGTAACAATCACCTTATCAGGATATTTGTCTTTTACCCTGGCCAATGCCCGTTCCATAACATCAGTCCCTTTAAACTTCTCTCTTACCTTGTTGATCCCAATAAAGAAATTTACTTTTTCGGGTTCGTCTGCTATGGGCTGAAACTCTATTTCGGAGGTATTTAAAGGCAGAGGGATATATCTTACTTTACCTTTAAAAAATGGTTCATAAGCTACATAATACTCATACAAGCAAGCAACTATCCCATCGGATGTATTTGCCATCATTACGTTAGAGTCTTCGAGAGGAGTATCTATCCATTTGTCGATAAACCGTTGGTTGAAGTCCACATTTATAGGTTTGCCGTCAACAAAAAACTCGGAATAATCAAATATTTCGTTGCCAAGACATGCCTTTACCCAATAAGAATCGTCGCCAAAAGCTCCTAAAAAAACCTTCTTGTTATTCTTTTTCAGCTTCTTATACAAGTAATTATTTACCTTTACATTCTGGGTAGTAAAGCATGGATTTATCAGCTGAACAACATCATAGCCCTTAAACTTTTTAAATTTTCCAAGAACGGATATCAGACTCGTCAAAGTATCTATTATACCCGAACTTTTACGAGACAAGTCAATATCCCTCGGATAGTTCTTAAAACCGTCTCCGTCTGACGCAACTACAACTTCGTGCCCCATACTTCTCAGACCTTCGGCAAGAGTAAGATGCACCCGACTATATTCTCCTATCAAAAGTATCTTCATATATTAATAGTATTTGCAAAATATTAAGTGTATATCTAATTTAACTCCCTAATCTACTTTAGTTTATATTTTGTGTATAAAGATAATAGATTTTAGATTGATCAGTAATATGAATCCTCCTCGTACTATAATCATTCAGACTCTCGGGATTATATATCTTCACCCGATATATCCTCTACGTATGCCTTCAACTGAGGGAAGAATAATTTATAGCTCTCCTGTATGTCTTTATAATGCTTTTCGAAGTCGGCAAATACAGGTGCATCATCATCAAGATAATTTGCTCTGTTTTTCAGCCTTTCGAAGCTTCGTTCTATCAGCCATCTGTGGCGATAATTATAAAGCCAATCTTCTTTTTTCATATACATATACATCGAGCAAAACTTAGAAGGAAGATGCTTCACACTTTGTTCTATCTGGGCATAACATTTCTGAGCAAATGCCTCCCAACCTTCCCCGGGCTCGCTACTATCGTCGAGAGCTAAGAAATGATCGTAAGAGACATCTAAAAAGGGACCGGCATATCTGCCTGCCGATTCCTTGAATATAGTCATCGTATCCAAGGGTATGGGATGCCTGTCGGTAAAAGTATCTATCTGCCTGTGTATATGTATACCACGTTTTATCCCTTCGGGATATTGTTCTATCTGTTTACCTTTTACCATATCGGCAATCATATTCCCCACTAATATTTCAGGATCTCCGAAAGAAAGGTAAGCATGTGCAAGGAAATTCATTATGTCTCTAGTTTTCTGGACACAAAGATATGCTTTTTTATGGATAGAATATGCCGAACTGTTTAAGCTAAATAGAGGGAATACTTTCATATAACTAAAAAAGCACCAGCTATAAAAAACTGATGCTCCAACAAAATTAAAAATTTGATTTACTTTTCTATAGCGATCTTACTCAATTCTTTTACATTTTGAAGGTCTGAATAATCATACTGATACAGCCCCTCATCAGTAGCCATCAGCAGCAGATTTTCATGAGAAATAACATCAAAACCAGCCATACCTTTATAATGCTTCAATTGATTTGACATTAATTTCAGAGGATCGTCCGTTTTAAATATTTTTAATCCGTCATCACACAGAAACAAAGTACCGTTATTTAGAGCTAACCCTTTAGGGTTTGTCATTGGATATGATATTATTTTATTAGGATTTTTCACATCACTAATATCAATTATAACTAATTCGTTAGTATTTGCTTCATTACTATTTCCTGTGCCAACTGTCACATAAACAAAATTCCCGTCTATAGCAATAGGGAAACCATCACCTACAAGCTCTATAAAAGATTGCTTTTGAGGATATAGTGGATAGTTTTTAACTGAACAGATGAGTATTCCTCGATATGTTGCTATAAGTAAGTTATCATTATAACGAATAATAGACCTCATGCTGTAGTCAAAAGGCAACTCATGAATTAGGTTAACTGTTTTGTTATCACCTAATGAGAAAACTTTCACACTGCCATTTAAAACAACATACAAGTAATCTTTATAAAAAGTAATCTTCGAAGCAGAAGGACTTACTACTGATTCTATTTTGTTGTTTGATAGCACCGAATCATTAATAGGAGATGACCATGGAAATTTTAAACCTAACATTTTTCTTTCTACAACTTTCCACCCAACTACGATATTTTTATTCGTATTTTGGGTATAGCACATATCATGATCATAACCAAAATTATTTTGCGTTTCAGGCAATGCATATGTAAAGGCCTGTTCTATGCGTCCCTTCAATTCAGGCTTTGCCGGATTTGTGAGATCAAACCACACCAGATCCACATAAGCATCGGCATAAAGAATATCATTTCGAATAGCCAAATCCACATTTCCCAACAACTCTATATATCCTATATTCTTTGGATTAGACGGATTTCTGTTATCTATAATATGAATTCCTTTTTCAGGCTCAGAAATATACAAATAGCCTTTATAGAAAGAAATTTTACCCTGCTTTTTGATTTCCACAGGAGTAGTTTTTACTTTTACAGAGTTACGAAAATCAGCAGCTTTCATAAATATGGGTTCGTTGATCTTATATGTAACCACCTCATATCCATCTCCAGACTCATCCTTATCACTACAACCAATTAGTAGTGATATCAAAAGAAAAAAGAACATGTAAAATAACTTTTGCATTGTACTTTTATTTAAGGTTAATATGTAAACTCTAAAACGAATATCTCAAACCTCCACTCAGTCCAAAGACATGAGAGTTTTCTGAACGTATGCTAAACGGCTGATTATTGTCAAAAAAATAAGAATAGCGAGGTTCGAAGTATATTCCCCAATCACTATAAAATTTATATGTTACGCCCACAGAAGCATTCAAAGACCATTGAAGACCCCGAACACTCTGATGGGTAGAATAATTTAAAGAATTAGACTCTTCTCGCTGTATAACGCTCTGCGAATAATTCATTCGCAAACCTTTTTCTACCATTCCTCCGGCAGATACGTATATATTCCAATTCGGGTTATTCCAGAGATACACAACAGCATTGAGAGGAATACCTAAATAATGCAATTCTTGCTTGGCGGTGTGATAAGATGTTCCACTCCTCCTAAATTTAGAAGACAAGTAAGTATATACCAACCCGGTCTCGAAACCTATCCTATCAGTCAGATCTTTACGAACAGTAACACCAAATGATAACGGAACAGAGTGACTTACATTTGTAAAGTCGTTGTAATCCAAAAACTCCTTTCCGTATGAATTATGTCCTCCATCAGAAAGTGCACCGCTCTCACTCGAAGGAAGGGAATTCATCATAGAATAATAACCATTCTTATCCGGTCCCCCTCCTCCAAATGAAGCGCTTCCTCCCGAAGAGAAAGAAGCGGCTAATAACCATTTGTCTTGTCTCTTCGATTTTTCAATAAGGATTCTAGTTGGTTCATTACTTTTCTTTACATCTTTATAAACACGAGAAGGAACAGAATCTTTCTTTACTTCAGGTAAATCGGACTCGCTATCAGGCTCCGCAACTCCGAGAGAATTGCCAATTTGAGCAAGCTGCACAGTATCTATCATTAACAGAGAATTTTCAACAGATTTCGTTGTGCCGGACGAACTGTCATCTATCGATACTGCTTCACTTACTTGTTGCGAAATCAACCGGACGCTTCCTGAAGATTTCTTAGTTATTTTTATTTTATTTTCTTCTTTTACGACATTATCCTTGCCATTTACGGCATTATTATCTTTTTCTACAAAGGTTGTTATTTTAGCAGGCGTTGCACCACTGCCTATTTGGGTAATATAGTCCTGTTCTTTTAGAGGCAACATCAACAAGACTAGCAAAATGACGGCAGCAGCAGCCCCGGCAATAGTCCACCACATCGTACGCCTGTTGCTCACAGGTTTGATGCGCTGCTCTATTGCATTCCAGCTATCTTCATCGACAGGCATACGGTGATCTTCGAGCCGCTGCTTTATCAATTTACTGAAATCGTCAAGTTGGTCTTTATATTTTTTTTCGTTCTGCTGCATTTTCATGCATAATTAAAGATTCCACATTTTTTTGTAAAATTTTCCTGGCTCTTATAAATTGAGACCGGGATGTACTTTCGTTTATACCAAGCATATCTGCTATCTCGCTATGCGAATATCCTTCGATCACAAACAGGTTGAAAACAGTGCGATACCCGTTAGGCAATTTAGCCACACAAGCCAATATCTCATTCACAGAGAGTTGTTCCAATGCCGAAACATCACCGCTTTCCATCGCTTCGTCATACTCATTTATATCTGAAGTCACACGAAGTATATCGTTGCGGCGCAAATGCTCAAGAGCAGTTGTTACAAAAACCCGACGCATCCAACCGTTAAAAGAACCCGTTCCGGAATAGGTATGTATCTTGGTAAATACCTTTACAAACCCATCCTGCATTAAATCTTTGGCTGTCTCCCTATCATTAACATACCGCATGCAAACAGACATCATGGCAGGAGCATGTAACTCATAAAGTTCTTTACGAGCCCATGACTCACCACGTTTACATCCGGTGATTAATTGCAGTTCGTCCATTCGTTTTTCTCTCTATTAAATAAGATGCGAGTTAAATTCAAAAAGTTGCATCGAGTATAAAAATAAACTTTTTTATTTATCTATTTAACAAAAAAGCCTCACCATATAAAAAGTGAAGCTTTTACAAACGCGTATATTATTAATTTATTTTTCTGCACTCATATCCGGATTATCCGTTGCACCATAGCAAGTCTTGCCATCTACCGACAGTACAAAATTTTTCACTACATCTGTTTTTTCTTTAGCCTCATTGGTTACTGTATACTTACATTCCACAACAACAGCCAAAACCTGATCGGTCTTTTGTCCCTCATACAACCGAGTAGGTTCGGGTTTTACAGCTTTCAGTGAATCAATTGTTTGCTGGGTCTTTGTCAATTGAACGGTATATGCGTCAGTTACAACTTTCGACGATGTGCCTATTCTCACAAGATCTTGCTGATAGCTTGCCAATTCTTTCTCAGCCTGTTCGATCCGGGCTTTCAGTTCTTTTTCAGCCTTCATATTAAGGAAGTTGATACTGTCGCCTACCGTTACTTTCTTTAACTCCTTCACTTCATTCACCTTAACTTCTATTTTAGAAGTTTGTCCTTCAGTAGACTCGATATAGCTTGATATGGCTCCATCGTATTTACCGGAACACGATACCATAAAGAAACTTACGGCCAAAGCCAAGAACAGGAAATAATATTTTCTCATCATAGTTTTATTTATTGTTTCATTTTTGAGTCTTAGTTTGTTTAGCAAATGTAGAAAAAAATAAGAACACATACCCGCATATTATTTAAAGAAATGTGACTCATCATCTAACCCCTTGTTTCAAAGAGAAAGGAAAACCCTCTATTTTAAGAAGTTTTTGAATTTAGCAACTAAAAACCAAGCAATAAAAAATAATACTTTCAGTGATTTAACTATCTTTGCACCCAAATGTATAAAAAACAACTGTTTAATCAAGCAGCATATCATTCAATAACTGTTCATTATGAAGAAATATAACCTGATAAACAATATTTTTGGTTGGTTTAGTTTTGCCGTAGCCGCTATTGTTTACCTGATGACAATTGAACCTACAGCCAGTTTTTGGGATTGTGGCGAGTTTATTACTTCAGCCTATAAATTGGAAGTTGGACACCCACCCGGTGCGCCATTCTTTATGCTCACAGGGAAGTTCTTTTCGTTATTTGCTTCCGATCCCAGCCAAGTTGCTGCAATGATAAATAGTATGTCTGCGCTATTAAGTGCACTCACCATCCTATTTTTGTTTTGGACTATTACACATCTTGCTAAAAAGCTCATATATACTGATACCGATAAAGAAATGACTATGGGGCAACTTATAGCCATCATCGGAAGCGGATTGGTTGGAGCCCTTACATATACGTTTACCGACACATTCTGGTTTTCGGCTGTCGAGGGTGAAGTGTATGCATATTCGTCTATGTTTACAGCCCTTGTATTCTGGTTAATCCTGAAATGGGAAAACCGTGCCGATCAGCCGGGAGCAGACAAGTGGCTTGTGATTATAGCCTATGCAATGGGATTATCTATCGGTGTCCATTTGCTTAACTTGCTTTGTATCCCTGCCATTGTTTTGGTATATTACTTCAAAAAAGCAAAACACGCTGATGTAAAAGGCATATTGCTTGCCTTGGCAGGCTCACTGTTGCTGATTGTAATTCTTATGTATGGTATTATCCCGGGATTTACAAAAGTAGGAGCATGGTTCGAGATGCTGTTTGTCAATAGCCTCGGATTCTCATATAATACAGGTGCGTTATCATATATTCTACTGACAGTAATTTCTATTGTTTGGGCAATATATGAAACTCTTTCATCGAAGGGAAGCATCAAAAGAGCCAAGATCGCTACATTTATTGCTTTAGCTCTAAGCGGCGTTGTATTTATAGGCTCTAGTGTAGTACTGTGGATCGTTTTGATTGCTGCACTCGCTGGCTTCTTATTCTTTTATAAAGGAATCAACGCACGTTTTCTGAATACAACCGTTCTGTGTCTACTTGTTATACTGGTAGGTTATTCATCTTTTGCTTTAATACCTATCCGTTCGATAGCGAATACTCCGATGGATCAGAACTCGCCCGAAAACGTATTTACGCTGGCAAGTTACCTCAACCGTGAACAATATGGCGACAGACCGCTATTCTATGGCAGGACGTATGCTTCAACCGAGAAGAAAGACCCTTCTACAGGCAGAATGGCAGCACCTGAAAGCGAAAAGAAAACATACGATAAGATAGTAAAGAAGTCACCTGACCAAAAAGACGAATACGTAGTAACAGGTACTATCCCTACATACGCTACAACGAACAATATGCTGTTGCCTCGTATGTATTCTACCGAAGACAGACATGTTCTGGGTTATCAGATCTGGGCAAACATCAAAGACCCATCTGTGCCTCCGACAATGTTTGAGAACATGAAATTCTTCTTTAGCTACCAGCTAGACTTTATGTACTTCCGCTACTTCATGTGGAATTTCTCAGGCCGCCAGAATGATATCCAGTCGGTAGGAAATATAAGCAACGGTAACTGGATTACAGGTATCAGCTTTATTGACGAATTGCTCGGACGTGGACCACAAGGGAATCTTCCTCCGGATATTACAGAGAACAAAGGGCATAATAAATATTACATGTTGCCACTCATACTGGGTATTCTCGGTATTGTTTTCCAGTTGACCAAAGGACGTAAAGGTGAGCAACAGTTCCTTGTAACGTTTATGTTATTCTTTATGACAGGTATCGCTATTATCATATACCTGAATCAGCAACCATTCGAACCACGTGAGCGTGACTATGCTTATGCCGGATCGTTCTATGCCTTCTGTATATGGATAGGGTTTGGTGTTGCCTTTATATGGAAAACATTAAGCAAATGGGTACCAAGCACAGTTGCAGCCGGAATCTCCACAGCTTTATCGCTGTTTATACCGATACAAATGGCAGGGCAAAACTGGGACGATCACGACCGCTCCGACAGATATACAATGCGTGACTTTGGGATGAACTACCTCAGAGGATGCGAGCCGAATAGTATTTTATTCTCGATGGGAGACAACGATACATTCCCATTATGGTATGCTCAGGAAGTAGAAGGTTTCCGCACCGATGTGCGTGTATGTAACCTCAGCTACCTGCAAACAGACTGGTATGTAGACCAAATGCGTCGTCAGGCATACGATTCGTCGCCACTGCCTATCAATTGGGAATCAGACCGCTATCAAGGGTCTAAAGGACAATCGGCTTACGTTCTGTCTCGAAAAGATATTGAAAGTATTATTACCCGTGAGCTTAAAAACTCTCAGGACGGAGCATGGCTGGGAAGAATCAACTTCAACGACTATTATGATACATCAGCATATAAAGATACCATGCAAGTGAGCGAGGTATTGGATATACTGAAAACCAAAGACAACTATGCCCCTCGCAATCCATTCGGCATCGACAAAGGTGTTGTAATACCAAGTAGTGTATTGAAAATGTCTGTGAATGAATCGAAAGTAGACTGGAAGAAAATGGGTGCAAGTCCGCAATCTCAGTTTATATTCAACCTTGGAGACAACAAGGGCGGTATCTACAGACAGGAAATGATGATATTGGAAATGTTGAACAATATCAACAACGACGACTGGAAACGTGGCATCTATTATGCGATGACTATCGGCGAACCACCTTTGAAATTGGAGAAACAATCGATCAAAGAAGGTATTATATGCCGTATCATTCCGGGTGTAGCAGACAGTACAGGAGTAAATACTGATGTGATGTTCGACAATATGGTCAACAAGTACAAATGGGGAGGTATCGAAAATCCGAAAGTATATCTGGATGAAAACAACCTGAGAATGTGCCGCACGTTCCGTGTATTGTTTGGCGAACTCATCTCTGCTTTGTTAGAAAAAGGCGACAATGAGAAAGCACTCCAAGCCCTTGATGCATGTATAACAAAAATACCGGGCAACACTGTTCCGCGCGGTGGAGAGTCTGTTATGTTTGCTGAAGCATATTACCAACTCGGACATGCTGACAAGGCTCAAAAAATAATAGACGAAATCATGTACAGATCAAACGGCTCTTTGGAATGGTACGCCAGCATGAAACAAACAGACATGATCACATGTAGTTCTGATATACGGGATTATATAAATACCGAAATTCAGATATTGGATATCTATCAACGCTACGACAGAGCTAAATATAAAGTGCTCCTCAACAAATTGATGAGCCTATCTGAACTATACCTTAGCAATGGGGTAAGCTTCAGTGAAAGCAGACACCCTCTCGATTTTCTTATGCGGGTAACAATGAGAGGCTTCTACCTGTCGGGTGAAGATACTATAGCGGAAAAAGAAGAACATGCAATGGCCGAACACATCGCCGGTCTGATGCAGAAATATAATCCTCGTCTTTTGCAAAAATACAGATCTAACTAGAATAAATAAACAAACAGATAATCGTGAATACTTACGATTATCTGTTTGTTTATTATATCGATTATGCTAATAGAACAACCCCCTAAGATATACCGGATGCTGTTTCCGGGAGCATTGTGGCGCAAACCTGTAGAAGGACAAAAAACAGTCTATCTCACATTCGATGATGGGCCCATACCCGACATTACCCCGTGGGTATTAGATCTTTTGGACAAATATGAAATTAAAGCGACATTTTTCTGTGTAGGAGACAATGTTCGCAAACATCCCGATATCTATAAAATGGTATTGGAAAGAGGACATCGTGTAGGCAATCATACTTTCAACCATGTGCAAGGTATACGCAAATTCTCAAAAAGATACCTTGAAAATACCCGACTGGCTTCGGAATATATCGATTCGGAACTATTCCGTCCGCCACATGGTCACATGCGAGTATCTCAGTTCTTTACCCTGAGACGCTATTATAAAATTGTGATGTGGGATGTAGTTACCCGAGATTACAGTAAACTAATGACTCCTGAAAAGGTATTCGAAAACGTAAAAAGATATACCCGAGATGGTTCTGTGATCGTTTTTCACGACTCGCTAAAAGCCGAGAAGAACATGAAATATGCTTTACCCCAAAGTATAGAGTGGCTAAAAGAACAAGGGTACACGTTTAAACTTCTGTAAAAAAAACATTCTATTGTTCATAGTATATTCCCGGCTATCAGATAGGGTCAACCAATCAACAACAGGCTATAATCTCCCGTATTGTTAATAGATGAGGGTTTTATTAATATTTTTTAATTATAGCATGCTGCAACTTTTCTGACATCTAACTCATCATATATATAGAATCAAATAATTAATGATGTTAGAACTATGAAAGCGTTGAAACTTTTTTTAATGACTATTGGGATCATCGGCATGACTATCTTTTTTCAGTCGTGTTTGGATGATGATGATGACTCAAGTTGGAGGTATCCAAATGCACTTGTAACTGTAAAGCCGACTAGCGGAAATTCTTTTTTCCTACAGCTGGACGAAAAGACAACATTACTGCCTACCAATATGACAACTTCGCCTTACGGCAACAGAGAAGTCAGGGCACTTGTCAACTATGACGAAGTAGACAAACCTAGCCAAGGATACACGAAGGCTATACATATAAACTGGATAGACAGCATCCTTACAAAACAAACCGTTCCCAACTTAGGTGCTGAAAACGATGCAAAATACGGAACAGATCCTATCGAAATAGTGAACGACTGGGTAACTATTGCCGAAGATGGCTATCTTACTCTCAGATTCAGAACTTTGTTCGGTGATGCAAGTAAAACTCATTACGTAAATCTGTTAGTAAATACCAATCCATCAAACCCTTATGAACTGGAATTCAGACATAATGCAAGTGGAGATACCTATGGACGTGAAGCTGATGGGCTAGTAGCATTTAATATCAACAACTTACCTGACACAGAAGGTAAAACAGTGAAGTTAAAATTGAAATGGAAATCATTCAGCGGCAACAAGTCTACCGAGTTTGATTTCACAACACGTAAGGCAACACCTAAGAGCTCAGCAATTACAGCTCAGAGAAGTGTTTCGAACATAAAATAACTTCTTGTTATAAACAAAACTCTAAAAAGCGGGTTCATCATCATAAACGGTCGGAAAAAATCCGACCGTTTTTTATTTATTCTGTTTATATATCTTGCCAATTTGATAAAGAAGTTTTTTCTAATGAAAAAAAGAAGATTCTTCGTTATCGCTCAGAATGACAAATAATGCCGACCGAAGCGCAGCAAATGCAAATAAGGATTCTATACAGATATAGTATAGCTTATATTCAATAACTAAAATTACACACTAACTGTGCGGAATCGCTAACCGATGGATAACATGTACCTGAAAGCATATTGCCATAACTACTTTTCACGAAAACAGTAATTTCCTTGTCCAGATATAAAAGTTTAAAATTAACACCATCGATGTCTCTAATTACACCTTGTTGTTCAGGGCTAATTACATCAGTTCCATCTCTGCTAACAAATCTCCCATCATCTTTCAATTCATAATCAGTAATTCCCCATAGACACTTTCCATAATATACAAAAACTTTCGAATTTACATCTAGATGTTTATCATTGGCATTGCCTATATTGTAAAATGCTTTCACTTGAATAAAAGGATCTGATTTTATCTCTAACGAATTATCATCAGAGCAGGAAACAAAAAAGCCAAACAGAAATATCATTAATATTATTTGATTTTTCATATTAATAGTATTTTTAAATGAAACTAATGCAATATATAAATAAAAGCCATAATAGCTTGATAAAAATATGATATAATTATCATTAATATCATCTCCTCTATAATTTACCCTAAAGAACAACGACATTATTCCCCTCGTCATACTGAGGTAACGAAGCATTCCAACTCTTTATCGTAATAAGCCCTTTCATTCATATTCATCACTTTTCTAAATAATTATCTATTATAAACAACATTATTATAACAGATATGGCAAAGTATACAGAAAGACTGGCAGAAAAGATTGTCTCGCTGATAGAAGAAGACACATACTCTATCACAGAGATTTGCAAACACCTGAAAATAACCCGCAAATCATTCTATGAATGGCGAGACAAGAAGCCCGAATTTAGAAAAGCAATAGAAGCGGCAATTGAAAGCAGGGATGAGACGCTGGCAATCACTGCCCGCCGATCGTTAAAGAAAAAGCTCGAAGGCTACACCCTCACAGAGGTGCGAACGACCTATGTACCTGACAAAGAGAATCCCGACAAACTAGTACTGAAAACCCGTGTGGTCAGACAAAAAGAATATGCCCCCGACACACACGCTATCAGGCTGGTATTGTCGCACAACGAAACAAAGGAAGAAGAAAACAAAGAGCAGAGTCAACCCCTAACGATAATCGTACAAGACCCTAAAACGAAGGATAGTTTGAATGAGCTGCGAGAGAAACTGATGAATAATGCACCGTTCGAAAAGAAAATAGAAAAGGGAGAGCTTATTTTTGAACCAACCGAACAGGTTTCTGATTCAGATAATTTGCAGGATGTACAGATTGAAGATGAGGCGGAAACAATAACCCAAAAGAAAGAAGAATCGGAATATGTCTTTATCAGGGATTACTGCCTCCCTCCACCCCATTTGTACCGAAAAGTGAAAAGGAGCGAAGTGAAAGAAGGTGACATAATACGACCTGACTAGAAAGTGTCACTTTTGTCACCTTTTTCATAGTAAACAAATAAGAACAAACACGTTACACTGATGCCGTTTTATTACCTTTGATGTTTAGATGTAACTATTGGATTAAAAACTTTAGTAACCCTCACAAAAAATCGTATTTTTGTATTCTATTAATTCTACAGAGCATGATATTAGAGCGGTTATCCATACTCAACTATAAAAATATAGAGCAGGCAGAACTCAATCTGTCTCCCAAGATCAATTGCTTCTTGGGTAGTAACGGTATGGGAAAAACAAACCTGTTGGACGCCATCTATTATCTCTCGTTCTGCAAAAGCCACAACAACCCCATCGACAGCCAAAATATAAGGCACGATGCCGATTTTGCCGTTATACAGGGATGGTATATCTTGGACGACAAGCAAGAAGAGTTCTTTTGCAGCCTCAGACGGAAACAGAAGAAACAATTCAAGCGGAACAAAAAAGAATATGAACGCCTATCCGATCATATCGGCTTTCTGCCTCTTATCATGGTTTCTCCTTCCGACACCGAACTTATAAATGGAGGAAGTGACGAGCGAAGAAAATTTATGGATATGTTCCTTTCGCAGTTCGACAAGGAATATCTGCATTCTCTCATCCGCTACAATAAAGCATTGCAACAGCGTAACGCACTCCTGAAAACAGATTCGTATATCGACGAAACTTTGTTCGACCTTTGGGACGAACAACTGGTAGAAGAAGGAAAGGTTATCTATTCGAAACGTAAAGATTTTATCGAGAAATTCATTCCTATCTTTCAACGTTTCTATGATTTTATCTGTTTATCAAATGAGAAAGTAGAGCTACGGTACGAATCGCATTTCGACGATGCAGACTTTGCACGTTCGCTGAAACAAAAGCGGGAGCGAGATCGCATATTAGGATACACGAGTATCGGTGTGCACAAAGATGACTTGGATATGCAGATGGATGGCTATTCGATAAAACGAGTAGGGTCGCAAGGTCAGAACAAGACATACGTTGTTGCGTTGAAGCTTGCCCAATTCGATTTTCTACGCAAGGCAACCGAAACAACACCTGTGCTGTTGCTCGACGATATATTCGACAAACTGGATTCGACACGTGTAGAGCAAATAGTAAAACTTGTATTGGATAAAGACTTTGGGCAGATATTCGTTACCGATACAAACCGTGAACATCTCGACGAAATACTGTCACATACAAACAGCAGTTATCACCTCTACGAAGTAAGCGGTGGCGAAGTCGTACAAAAGAAGAATAAAGCCTTATGAGAAAACGAAATACAGAAAGTATAGGTGAAGTACTCAGACAGTTTTTTGAAGAGAATCAATTCTTCAAAAGAAAGTTTGCCGAGAGCAGGGCTGTTACAGGCTGGTCGAAGCTTCTGGGGTCTATGATTTCATCTTATACAACAAATATTTACCTGCGGAATGGGGTGCTATATGTATCACTCAGCTCATCGGTATTACGTTCCGAGCTCATGATGGCTAAAGATAAATTAATAGCAAAATTGAATGAACATGCAGGCATGCCTGTTGTAAACGATATAGTATTCAGATAAGACAAATGGAAATAAAACCAGAAACATTTAAAGCTACACTCCCTGTTCAAATCCGGTTCAACGATATAGACGCACTAGGACATATAAACAACAATGTATACTTCAGTTTTTTTGATTTAGGAAAAACCAATTATTTTGAAGTAATCAAGCCTGCTTCGGTCAGTTGGATTGAGGGAATGATTGTACTGGCGCATATCGACGTGGATTTCTTTTCCCCGATTTATTACAAAGAAAAGATTGTTGTTGATACCAAGATTACAAAGCTGGGCGACAAAAGCGGCGTATTTCTTCAGCAAATACGAAGTGTGAAAAACGATGAAGTAAAATGCCGTTGCGAATCCGTTTTCGTTACTTATGATGCAGATACACAATCATCGATGCGCATACCCAACGTATGGCGTTCAGTGATTTCCAAATATGAAGGAGTAGAATTGTAAAGAGACTGTTTTTTTGACAGCCTCTCTACATTTATTTTATTGTTTTACTTCTGCTTTTTTGGCAAATGTATCAGGGTAAGTTACAGGGTATAACTTGTCACCACCCAGTAGTCGGATATAAGTAGAGAAAGTTCGTTTGCCTTCTTCGAGCTCTATGACACGGCATCCGTTCTTACCCAGGTTGTTGTACTCGGTATTGCCTCCCGAATAACGTCCATAAGCGAGATATATGTTATAGTATTCTCCTATATAATCGTTGTCGTGGTCGTGCCCTACAAAAGTACCCATCACATCTCCGGCTTCGCGCATGGCTGCAAACATTCCTGTGTTCATCTTTCCGTGGCATTCTTTCTCATCACGGCTTCCTATCAGCTGGTCGTATTTCTCAGCTTTCATCATCGAGTATTCAACCAACGGGATATGGAAAAAGGCAAGAGCAGGGTAAGGCACTCCGGCATTTTGTTTGGTGTATGCAGCACTTTGAGCTCTATACCACTCTACCTGATTGAATGCAAGCCAGTCATAAGGACCAACCTCTTTGATAGGTGCATAAGCTCCTGAATCGAAAAAGTAAAGAACCGACTTTACCTTATCTTCCGAAGCTCCCTTCACCTCGAGGATATAGTTCCCTACTCCTTTCAGAGACTTGTCTCCTGCCTGAGCAAGACAGTATGGTTTGAGGGTTACGAAATCCATGAGTTCCTGACGAGACGTTTCGTGTTCGTCATCATGGTTTCCGAATACATAGGCCCAAGGTATCTTCCTTTTTATCACAAGGTTGAAGATATCATCGAGTCCTTCTTTTACCGGCTTCGCATAAATGACATCACCTGTGAATACAACTAAGTCCGGCTTTTCGGCATCAAGCACTTCACTGATTAGCTTTAAGGCAACTGCCGATTCGGGAACATTCTTCTTATAGTGGATATCGGTAAACTGGATAATCTTAAATTTTCCATTGTTATTAAAGCTTAGCGACTTGTGTTGGGCATTCACTGAGATAGAAAATAAGATAAGGAGAGTGAGAATGAAATTACGCATATTTTTCATGTTTAAATATTTATTATGTACGAATAGGATTCGGTGGTTGATACTGTCTTAACAAAGATATAGGCTTTCATAGTGATAAGCAGAGGGAGGATTAAAATTTAAACAATTCTTAATCAAATCAAAAAATATATGTCAAGCATTTGTTCGTTTCATTTTTTTTATATCTTTGCAAGAACAAAAAGAAAGTATAATGAATCTTCTATTAACAAATACATATTGGTGGTGGCACTCTCAACTCAAAAAGTCGTGAGCCAAATCGGTGTGTATTTACAAATAGAAAATTTTTAAAATACAAAGCCTATCGTAACTCACGATAGGCTTTTTTTATGACAATAAAATAAACACTATATAAGATGGAAAAATTCGCAGTTGATACAAATGGCTTTTATGGAGAATTTGGAGGAGCATATATTCCTGAGATTTTATATGACAATGTGGAAACATTAAAGAACTCATATCTGGATATCATAAACGACCCCAGCTTTCAGAAAGAATATAACGACCTGTTAAGAGATTATGCAGGACGCCCATCGCCTCTCTATTTAGCAAATAGGCTTTCCCAAAAATACGGATGCAAGATATATCTCAAACGTGAAGATCTTAACCATACAGGTTCGCACAAGATAAACAATGCTTTGGGACAAATCCTTATAGCCCGCCGTATGGGTAAGACACGCATACTTGCCGAAACAGGAGCAGGACAACATGGTGTAGCCACTGCTACAGTATGTGCTCTGATGAATATGGAGTGTATTGTATATATGGGAGCAACAGATGTTGCACGGCAAAAGCTCAATGTACAGAAGATGGAAATGTTGGGAGCAACGGTAGTTCCTGTAACCAGTGGAAACATGACATTGAAAGATGCCACAAATGAAGCTATCCGTGACTGGTGCAGTCATCCATCCGATACTTACTATGTGATTGGTTCTACCATAGGGCCTCATCCTTATCCCGATATGGTGGCACGTCTGCAATCTGTAATAAGCAAAGAGATCCGTAAGCAACTTTTAGAAAAAGAAGGTCGTGAAACGCCCGATTATCTGATCGCTTGTGTAGGGGGAGGAAGCAATGCAGCGGGGACAATTTATCACTTTATAGATGAGCCCCAAACAAAGATCGTACTTGCCGAAGCGGCCGGAAAAGGAATAGACTCAGGTGAATCGGCTGCAACAATCCACTTAGGCAGATTAGGTATTATACATGGCTGTAAAACACTGCTCATGCAATCGGAGGACGGACAGATAGAAGAGCCTTACTCCATATCAGCCGGACTGGATTATCCGGGGATTGGACCGATGCACGCACACCTTGCTCAGATCGGTCGCTCTGAAGTACTTGCCGTGACAGACGATGAAGCCATGGATGCTGCTTTTGAACTCACCAAACTGGAAGGAATAATACCTGCCATAGAATCGGCTCATGCCTTGGGTGCTCTGAACAAAAAGCAATTCAATGCCGACGATGTAGTTGTGCTTTGCCTATCCGGGCGTGGCGACAAAGACATGGAAACCTATATAAACTATCGCAATCGCTAAACAGAGAATAGATTAACAATATCAGCTAAATAGTATGAAATACAATATACAGGTAAAGACAAAAAACCTTCTGGCAGATTTACAGACTCCTGTCGGAATTTATCTAAAAGTAAGAGATGTGTATCCGGAGTCTGCCTTACTGGAAAGTTCCGATTATCACGGTGGAGAAAACAGCTATTCTTTTATAGGAATAAGTCCTATTGCTAGATTCAGAGTAGACAATGATGAAATAACCACGACTTATCCGAACAATACAACGCATCAGGAAACCTTGCTAGGACACGAAAAGCTTACAGATAAGTTCAATGCTTTTATCAAGCAATTTGATGTACAAGGAGAAAACAAGACAAATATAAACGGGTTCTTTGGATATACTTCTTACGATGCCATTCGCTATTTTGAGGCTGTTGATCCGGTGAATACAAAACTAAGAAATGCGGATGTACCTGAATTTTACTACATATTGTACCGTTTCATATTAGTTATTAATCACCTGAAAAATGAACTTACCATCGTAGAAAACATAGTGGAAGGCACCCAAGAAAAGACACCTGAACTTGAAGCTATCCTAACGAATAACAATATCCCATCCTACAATTTCGAAGCGATCGGAGACGAGCAATCGATGATCACCGATGAAGAGCATCAGGAAATGATAAAGAAAGGAATCGCACATTGCAAGCGTGGCGATGTATTTCAGATTGTTCTTTCTCGCTGCTTCACTCAAAAATTTGCGGGAGACGACTTCAAAGTATATCGTTCTTTACGCTCTATCAACCCTTCGCCATACCTCTTCTATTTCGACTTTGGTTCGTACCGCATTTTCGGTTCATCACCCGAAACTCATTGCAAGGTAACAAAAGACAAAGCTTATATAGACCCCATTGCCGGAACGTATTTCCGCACCGGAGACGATGAGAAAGACCGCATCCTTTCAGAGAACTTACTGAATGATGAAAAAGAAAATGCAGAGCATGTCATGCTTGTCGATTTGGCAAGGAATGATCTCAGTCGCAACTGTCACGACGTGCAAGTAGAGTTTTACAAAAATGTTCAATTCTATTCGCATGTGATTCACCTCGTTTCTCGTGTCAGTGGAACTGTAGATAGAGACAATAACAGTATATCTGTTTTTGCCGATACATTTCCGGCCGGAACACTCTCGGGTGCACCCAAAGTGCGCGCGATGCAACTGATACGAGATATCGAAAAACAAATGCGTGGTGTATATGGCGGCTGCATTGGCTATATCGGTTTTAACGGAGACCTTAATCAGGCTATTACGATACGTACATTCTTAAGTCGTAATAACACACTATACTATCAGGCGGGAGGAGGAATTGTCTCCAAGTCAAATCCTGAGACAGAGGTAATGGAGGTAAAAAACAAACTGGGAGCTTTAGCCAAAGCTATTCGGTTTGCCGAAGAATTAAAAAATTAAAAGTAACTTTCGATATGAAAATTCTGATATTCGACAACTACGATTCATTTACATACAATCTTGTTCATTTGGTAAAGGAGCTGGGCTATACAGATGTGGATGTTTTCAGGAATGATAAAATAGCACTTGAAGATGTTGCTAAATATGATAAAATTATTCTTTCTCCGGGTCCCGGTGTCCCTTCCGAAGCCGGATTATTATTACCCCTGATAAAACAATATGCAGGCAAAAAACCAATATTAGGTGTTTGCCTTGGACATCAGGCAATAGGCGAAGCTTTTGGTGCTCAGTTGAAAAACCTAGAAGATGTGTATCACGGAGTAGCAACCCGGATTAACATCACACAACCCGATTATATATTTGATACGCTAGGGAGCGAATTAGAAGTTGGGCGCTATCATTCATGGATAGTAGACAATAACGGACTTCCTGACTGTATTGAAATAACAGCAACGGACAATAACGGACAGATAATGGCGCTAAAGCATAAGGAGTTTGATGTGCATGGAGTACAATTCCATCCCGAGTCTGTTTTAACTCCTGCCGGAGAAACAATAGTAAAAAACTTTCTGAACCAATAATTAATACTAATATAATGAAAAAGAAAATCTTATTAAGCGAGAACGACATTCCTAGAAGCTGGTATAACATTGTGGCGGACATGAAAAACAAACCTCTACCACCGCTTCATCCGGCAACAAAAAAGCCATTAGAGGTAAGTGATCTGGAACCAATATTTGCCACAGAGCTAGCTAAACAGGAACTAAATGATACCGACCGTTGGATAGAAATCCCCGAACCGATACGGGAACTATATAAGAATTACCGTCCTACACCGCTAGTACGAGCCTACGGTCTCGAAAAAGCGTTGGACACACCGGCTCATATTTATTTCAAAAATGAAAGTGTCAGCCCTGTAGGTTCTCACAAACTAAACTCGGCAATAGCGCAGGCATACTACTGTAAAGAGCAGGGGATAACAAATATCACAACCGAAACCGGAGCCGGACAATGGGGTGCAGCCTTATCGTATGCAGCAAGTCATTTCGATCTGAATCTGGCTGTATATATGGTTAAGATCAGTTACCACCAAAAACCTTACCGCCGATCTATTATGCAAGCATATGGAGCCGAAGTTATAGCTTCGCCGAGTATGAGTACGAAAGCCGGACGTAAAATAATTACAGAAAACCCGACTTATCAGGGAAGCCTCGGCACAGCTATCTCGGAGGCCATAGAGCTGGCATTAAACACACCGAATTGTAGATATACATTAGGCAGTGTTCTGAATCATGTATCTCTGCATCAAACGATCATTGGGTTGGAGGCGGAAAAACAAATGGAAATAGCCGGAGAATATCCCGATATAGTAATAGGCTGTTTTGGCGGCGGATCGAATTTTTCCGGTATCACATTCCCTTTTCTGCGCCATAAACTGACCGAAGGAAAAGAAGTACGCCTGATTGCGGCAGAGCCAGCATCATGTCCTAAACTGACCCGAGGTAAATTCGAATATGACTTTGGTGACGAAGCCGGATATACACCACTACTACCGATGTACACACTTGGGCACAATTTTGCGCCGGCAAATATCCATGCGGGTGGCCTTCGGTACCATGGTGCAGGAACCATTGTCAGCCAGTTGAAAAAAGACGGATATATAGAAGCTGTAGATGTAAAGCAACTCGATACATTCGAAGCGGCTATATTGTTTGCTAAAGCGGAAGGTATAATTCCGGCTCCTGAATCATCACACGCTATACACACAGCTATTCAGGAAGCATTGAAAGCAAAAGAGGAAGGAAGGCAAAAAACAATTCTATTTAATCTTTCGGGCCACGGGCTTATCGATATGGCTGCGTATGATCGTTATTTCGATGGAGAACTATCGAACCATGAGCTAGGCGACGAAGAGATTGCGAAAACAACAAATACACTAGAACATCTGGTTCCGTAAAATAAACTCTTAGCTGATAGCCGTTAGCAAATATAATAACGGCTAAAAGCTATAAGTTAACAGCTAAAGACATGAAACAAATATTAAACAGACTCTTTGAGCATCAATATCTCAACAGATGTGAAGCAAAGGAAATATTGACAAAGATGGCTGCCGGAGACTATAATGATTCGCAAATTGCAGCATTCATCAGCGTCTTTCTTATGCGCAGCATCAGCGTTGATGAGTTTCTCGGATTTGCAGATGCACTTTTAGATCTGCGAGCCAATGTAGATGCACTGGCGGCTTACAACCCTATCGACATAGTAGGTACAGGCGGAGATAATAAGAATACATTCAACATTTCAACGCTGTCTTGCTTCGTTGTTGCCGCATCAGGATATAAGGTTGCCAAACATGGTAATTACGGTGCAACCTCAGTCAGTGGAGCATCCAATGTAATGGAACAGCACGGTGTGAAATTCACATCCGATGTAAGCAAGCTGGAAGCATCTTTGGACAAAACCAATATCGCTTACTTACATGCCCCACTGTTCAACAATGCGCTTAAGGTGGTTGCCCCCGTACGTAAGGCACTTGGTGTTCGTACTTTCTTCAATATGCTGGGACCTGTGGTTAACCCAATAAAACCAAAGCGCACGGTATTAGGTGTTTTCAATCTGAAAATGGCACGTCTATATTTCTATATGTATCAACAAACGGATGTAGATTATTCGATTGTACATAGTTTAGACGGATATGATGAAATATCATTAACGGGAGATTTCAAAATAATCAATAAATTTGAAGAAAAAATATACAGCCCCGAACTAATTGGTTTTGAACGTTGCAAAGAAGCCGACCTGGACGGTGGCGCAACGCCGGAAGATGCCGCTAAGATTTTTGATAATATCATCTGCAATACTGCGACTAAAGCACAAAAAAATGCGGTGATTGCAAATGCTGCTATAGCAATTCAGACAATTGATCCGAATATGTCTTTTGAAGATAGCATTGCACAAGCGCGGGAAACAATAGAAAGCGGAAGGCTAAAAGATACATTTTTGAGATTCTTGGAGTTAAACACTTAATATATCAACGATACTCTGATATGAAAAAAGTTTTAATAATTAACGGACATCCCGACAAAGAAAGCTTTTGCTTTGGGCTGCATCAGCAATACAAGAAAGGTACTCTGGCAAAAGGAAATGAAGTAAAAGAGATCATCCTCGCTGAAATGACCTTCAACCCCATACTGATGTATGGCTATCGCAAAAGAACGGAACTTGAACCCGATCTGTTGGAAGCTTGGGACAAGTTGCAATGGGCAGAACATATTGTTTGGATTTACCCTACATGGTGGGCATCCCCTCCTGCTCTATTGAAAGGATTTATAGAAAGGTTATTCCTTCCAGGATTCACTTTTGAATATCAGGAAAAGTCTCCGTTTCCCAAAAAGCTATTGATGGGAAAAACATCTGAAATCATCAGTACAATGGATGCTCCTGTTTTTTATTACAAATGGATAGTGAAAGATATCGGAGGAAAAATGATAAGAAAAAATATCGGCGCATTTTGCGGTATCAAAAATATCAGAACAACTTATCTGGCAACAATAAAAGGATCGACTCCCGAACAACGGGAAAAATGGTTAAACAAAATAGAGCTATTAGCTCGTAAATAATGGATATAACGACCAATACAACATCGAAAGAACGTATACGACTAGCTATTTTCTGTCTGTATTTTTGTTCGGGTATGTGCTTTTCCAGCTGGGCTAGCCGAATTCCCGACATAAAGAATTCGTTGGGACTGGGTGATGCCGCATGGGGTACTATCCTGTTAATGATCCCTATCGGACAAATATGCGGGATGACTATATCAGGCTTACTCATATCCAGAGTAGGAAGTAAACGTATTCTACCCTTAGCTCTTACAGGCTATGTCTTAGCATTACTACTTATAGGGCTTTCTGGTTCTGAATATGCCTTGATTATGAGTCTTATATTTTTCGGCTTTTGCGGCAATTTCTGCAATATATCAGTCAATACTCAGGCTGTAACGCTTGAAGCTACTTATAATAAACCGATCATGGCCTCCTTTCATGGAGGGTGGAGCTTGGCAGGATTGGCCGGTGCATCCGTAGGGCTGTTAATGGCATCGCTAAAGTTCAAACCTATCTATCATTTTTGCATCATCGGAACACTTGTTCTTATAGCTGTCTATCTCAATATGCGCTATCTTCAGGCTGATCTTAAAAAGCAAAAAGACCCGTCGGATATTGCAGCTAGGAAAAAGAATAAGCCGGAGAAGTTTCTGTTCTTACTGGGTATTGTTGCATTTTGTGGTATGGCTGCCGAGGGTGCTATGGCCGACTGGAGCGGGCTTTATCTGATAGATGTAGTAGGGACTCCCGCACATATGGCTCCTATCGGGCTCGCAGCATATATGATAACCATGGCATCAGGACGATTTGTTATCGACAAAGCCACTCAGAAATGGGGCTCGCAACGTGTTGTTCAAGTAGGAGGTATCCTTATAGCAACAGGACTGTTCGCTGCTGTAGCTTTTCCGCATTTCATAACTACTATCATAGCCTTTATGATTATCGGATTGGGTACGGCGGGTATTGTGCCCACAGTGTATAGTATTGCCGGACAGAAAACAAAAATATCAACAAGTATAGCACTGACATTAGTATCCAGTGTGAGTTTCCTCGGCTTTTTGATGGGACCTCCTCTAATTGGCTATATTGCAAGTGCAACCAACTTGCGATATTCTTATGCACTGATAGGTATGTTTGGCATTTGCATTGTAGCATTGGCCTCTGTTATTAACGTTCTGAAGAAAGAAAAACAATAGAAAAGAAATAAGATATGACTAGTATTTTAGATAAGATAATTGCAAACAAACGGTTGGAAGTAGAAAGAAATAAAAAAGAAACTTCTATCAACGAGTTAGAAAAAAGATTATCGACAATCACTACTCCTGCCTCTTTTAAAGAAGCTATCAAGAATTCAAGAACAGGAATTATTGCGGAATTTAAGCGTCGTTCACCTTCTCGTAACTGGATTTTTAAAGATGCAAAAATAGAAGATGTAATTCCTCTATACTCCCAAAACGGTGCTAGTGCAATATCTGTACTTACCGACATGGATTTCTTTGGAGGGGAATTAGCTGATCTAGAATTAGCCGGAAGTCTTACAAAAACGCCATTATTACGTAAAGATTTCGTAGTGGATGAATACCAATTGTATCAGGCTAAAATATCGGGAGCCAGTGCCATATTACTGATTGCCTCAGCTCTGACGATAGATGAAACGAAACAACTGGCACAGAAAGCAAAGGAACTACACCTTGATGTTTTGTTGGAAATTCATAATGAGCAGGAACTTCATCATATCAATGATAAAGTAGACGTTGTAGGGGTCAACAACCGCAATCTGGGAACCTTTGTTACAGATATACAAATCTCTTTTGACTTGGCAGATAAGATACCGAGCGACTTTATTAAGATATCCGAAAGTGGTATATCTGAACCTCAAACAGTCATCGATCTGCAACAGACAGGATATAAAGGATTCCTGATGGGAGAAAATTTTATGAAAACAAGTAATCCGGGGAAAGCATTGGAAGACTTTATAAACCAATTGGCATGAAGATAAAAGTCTGCGGGATGAAATATCCTGAGAATATACAGGAGTTAAACAAATTACCTATTGATTATATGGGTATGATATTCTATCAGAAATCACCCCGCTATATCGATTATCAACTATGGCAAGACGTAGGGAATATAGACTCTAGTAATATCAAAAGAGTAGGCGTATTTGTGAATTCAGGAATAGATTTCATCGTTGAAATGATTGACAAATATAAGTTAGACTTAATCCAATTGCACGGAAACGAATCTCCAAACTTTTGTAGCGAGTTAAACAAGTTTATGCCTATAATTAAAGCTTTCTGTATTTCCGAGTCTTATGACTTTGAACAGACTAAAGCATACGAGGGGCTTCGGGGATATTTCTTATTCGATACCAAAACCCCACAATATGGCGGTTCAGGGAAAAAATTCGATTGGGCAATACTAGATACTTATAATGGAGATACTCCATTTTTCCTTAGTGGAGGGATATCAGCTGAAGACATTCAGCAAATGAAAGCAATAAAGCACCCTCGGCTATATGGAGTAGACCTTAATAGCAAATTTGAAATAGAACCGGGGTTAAAAGACATACAACTACTTGATCAATTTATAAAACAACTGAGAAATGAATAGAATAAAGCAACTGTTTGAAAAGAAACAAAAGAATATATTATCCATCTATTTTACTGCAGGGTTTCCGCAATTAGATGATACCTGCAATGTTATTCGCGAATTAGAATCAAACGGTATGGACCTGATAGAAATAGGCATTCCATTTTCAGACCCGATGGCTGATGGCCCGACTATTCAGGAAAGTGGAACAATTGCTCTTCGCAATGGCATGACATTAAAGGTCTTGTTCGAACAAATGAAAGACATCCGTAGCGAGGTAACGATACCTCTCATCCTGATGGGTTATCTCAATCCGATTATGCAATATGGTTTTGAGAACTTTTGCAAACAATGCAAAGAAACAGGTATAGACGGAGCTATCATTCCCGATCTGCCATTCAATGACTATATATCTCAATATAAACCAATAGCAGACAGATACGATATAAAAATAGTTATGCTCATCACCCCTGAAACATCAGATGAGCGTATTCGCCTGATAGATGAACATACCGATGGCTTTATCTACATGGTTTCGTCTGCGTCTACTACTGGTGCACAGAGTAATTTTGATGATAAAAAGCAAGCTTATTTCCGAAAAATAAACGAAATGAATCTTCGCAATCCCCGTTTGATTGGATTCGGTATATCTAACAAAGCTACGTTAGAAGCAGCACAAGGGAATGCTAGTGGAGCAATTATCGGAAGTAAATTTATCACATTACTAAAAGAAAGTGCCAATATAAAAGAGGCAGTAAAAGCTCTAAAAGAAGCGTTGAACAAATAAAAAATCCTTTACTTATAGGACTATGTATAAGTAAAGGATTTTTTATTTCGTATTATCCCATTAGAAGGTATATCCTAAAACTATGTTATAGGATTTGAATCGATCATTATAGTTTTCTTTTGATGTATCTTCTTTCAGATATCGTTCCATTGAAGCCTGAACAAAGACAGAATGTTTGTTTTTCAGCATATAAGATGCTCCTATATTAAGATAACAACCTACAAATGGGCTTCGAAGTTCGTATTTTTGCCAATTATCAGACCATTCGCTAACCATAAATTTACTGTCGTCCCCCAGCAAGTTTGTATAAGCTATTCCGGCACCTATCATTGGCTGTATTTTGTTTAATGAAAATTTGTACTCTGCACCTAACTTTCCTGTAATAATTATAGCTTTCAATTTGAATTCTGATTCTCCATCAAGAAAATATGGAAGAGCTTGAGAAAAAGAAAAACGCGAAAAAGACATATCCAATTGCAAGGCAAATGATCTAGACCAGCGAGGATTAAACAATTTCATCTTTCCTCCTATAACAGGTTGCATTCTGTTAAGGGTAGAGTAGCTATATCCCGAATAACTATTCAAAGAATAAGTTTGTAGCTGTACTCCTGCATAAACAGAGAATGCCGTTTTGATAGAATTTTCATCCGGATGCTTATTTTCAAAGATAACGCATTCTTCTCCCGTAGTACATACTTTATCATGATATGTTTTTGCTATTTCAATAAAAGTCTTTTGACTAAAATCCATCTTATTCAAATTATTCACAATAGATGGATAATCATTAAAATAATAGCTAATAAAATTCTTATATTTATTATCCAGAATAATACGTCGATCCCTTTCAACATCTGGCACTTTCGAGATTTCTATCATCTTACCATCTTTCTCGAAGAAAAAGTATTTTTTAGCAGTCGTATCATAGTAATAAAGGTTCATCACACCTTCTACAAGATATTCTAGAAAGAATTTCTGGGGAATACTATCTATTGTCACGTCACGTGTTACATAATATTTTCCTTCATCTGAGAATCTATAACCAGCAATATCACCAGGATAATATGTTTTTTCAGCCTGCTCAGATTTGAATGTACATCGTGTTGCATTTATGGCATCCGTCCTAAAATCGATCAAGCCAGATATTGTATCGTTATCATTGGTTATAACATAGCCTTTTTTATAATTATTTTGGGCATTAAGAGAGGCTAACAATACTAAAGAAATAAATGGGCATAAAAATAATTTCTTTTTCATAAATTCAGTTTTTCATAGTGTAAAATGTTAAAATAGGAAGCGAATGTATTAAAAAATTAAATAAAAAAGAACATCTTTTAATATAAATTTCATAGCAAAAAATAATATCTTTGCTCATCAACTTAAGCACGACTTTTTACCCCGTTAATGACTAAGATTAAAGAATATACAAAGTGGATAGGAAAACTTATATACAGATATAAATTTACTATACTGGCTCTAATATATATTGGTCTGATAGCCTTTCTGCCTATCGATTTAGCGCCCAGTGTTCCGATGGCCATACATGCAGCTTCATTCCTATTCGTCCTAAATATATTAGCCAAGACCAAATACACATTTATAATTACATTTATACTCGCATTTATACTTACGTTCAATGCCTATTTCGCATTTGTCTTAGGGAGCGATATTTCGCTGGATATGATGGCTTCGATATTCGAAACGCATACGACAGAAGCTGCGAGTATGCTGAAAGGTGGAGTAGTGATCGGTGGTCTGATAGCATTAACTACGACAACTCTTCTTCTGTGGTTATCCGAAAAAGAACTTAAGGAAGCTAGGCTCTCTATAAAATGGTCTTTAATCGGATTATTGATTTATATCTTTTTATTTCTACCATTTGTCTGCTATAAACGCATCGCTTACGAATATCAAGAAGACCTGTTTACAGAATTCCCTATTCGGGTAGGGCAAGATAAAGTAAATATGTATGCACCGATTCTCTATGGCAATATAGCAACAATTATAGCTTACCAAGAAGAGATGGCGCAACTACGAAAGTTCTCTGATCAGAGTAGTAAAAAGCTTCCCGAAGGATTACTACTCAGCGATACAGTACAAAAACCCGAAAAAATATATATTGTTATCGGAGAGAGTGCCTATCGCAAACATCTTTCTCTGTACGGTTATCCGATAAAAACAACTCCGTTTTTGGATAGCTTGGCACAGACTACACCCTCCTCTATAAATTACTATGATGGTATTGCGGCAGCAGCTTTTACACGAAATGCTTTACGAATAGCCTTGTCTTTTGCATCGCCAACAGATATGACCCCGTTTTATCAAGAGAAAACACTTATAAACCTAGCAAATGATGCGGGATATGAAACTTATTGGTTGTCTAATCAAGGAGCGTCGGGGATTCAAGATTCTTATTTAGGTTATTTAGCTGCCGGAACAAACAAAGCGGTATTTACTAAAGGAGGGTATCTAGCTAATGACGATTTCGATCTTATCCCGATACTAAAAGAAGAGCATAAACCCGGTAAAAAACAGTTCTTTATTATACATCTGGTAGGAAGCCATAATAACTATTCGGATAGGTATGATAATATAGATGCCGAAGCAATACCAAGCTCGGGTTCATCCCTGCAAACAGACTACGACCGTTCTATACATCATACCGACAGGGTAATGCGTGAAATATACAAGGTGATGCAACAAGACTCCACGGCTGTCTTTTTCCACTTTTCGGATCATGGAGAGATACTAGGTAAAGGACACGGCCCTTGGAAAAATGGTATTGCCCAATATGATATTCCACTTATAACCATACAGAAGAACGAAAGTAGGATTAATTCCGTAATGGATAAATACATTGATCCTGTAACCAAGCTGATCAACAATTCGAGCACAATATATGTACTGGCTGAGATGATGGGATATATTATACCACAGAAGTACGTAGACAAATCTATTGAGGACGGACGCTATGTGCGCCATAGCGACCAAAGCTATTCTCCATATTCAGAAATAAAAGAAGAACCCGAATATATCAAGTTTAAGTATTAATTAATAAAAAATAAAGACTATTACGATAAGTAAATATCTATAAATATAAATAAGTAAATTAATCATAAAAGCAATTGGGCTATCTATCTATATAGAGTCTTTTTACTAACTTTGGACTTCTTATTTTAAAATAATTCGTATAGATACTTTCTATGAAAAAAATATCATTTTTATTTTTCCTATCAATCGTTCTGTCAGTATCGCTTTATGCGCAACAACCTGCGTCGTGGACAACCAAGCTTGTTGATAAAGGAAACGGAGAAGTTGAATTAACAACAACTTTTCGAATAGATCCTACATGGCATATTTTTGACATAACTATTCCCGAAAATGGACCGATGCCCACAACGATATCAATCGATAAGCTGAAGGGTGCAACTAAAATCGGTAATCTGCAAGCAGTCAACTCCAAGTTGAAGAAAAAATATGACGACATATTTCAGATGGAGTATGGCTATTATGAGAATCAGGCTACTTTTGTTCAAAAACTTAAAATAACCGACAAAGCTGCTTTTGCTCTCGAAGGTGATTTTCGTGGACAGGTATGTAGCGAGATTGACGGGCAGTGTATTCCAATAAAAATTGATCTGGATTTCAAATCAAAAGATTTACCGGCTACAGTTATTGCAGCTAAAGCAGGCGAATCCGATAGTGCCTCTGAAGGATTATCAGCCGAACAAGTTCAAGCCGACAGCTTATCTTCATCGGTATCAAGTACTACAGCAAACGTAAGTAGCGAAGAACTTTGGACACCTGTAATAAGCGAACTGAAAGCTTATGGTGCTGCGGGTGATACCTCAGACATGTCTCTCCTTTGGATTTTCTTGGGAGGTTTTGGCGGTGGGCTTATTGCCCTACTTACACCTTGTGTATGGCCGATGCTACCTATGACCGTCAGTTTTTTCCTTAAACGAAATAAGAAAAACAAAGGAAAAGCAATAAAAGATGCGATTACCTACGGAGTGGGAATTATCATTATATATGTTACCCTCGGATTATTAATAACCGGAATATTTGGAGCCAGTGCTCTGAATGATTTAGCTACGAGTGCCATATTCAATCTGTTATTCTTTGCTTTGTTGGTTGTATTTGCCATATCATTCTTCGGTGCATTCGAGATGGTTTTACCGTCTTCATGGACGAACAAAATGGATCAGAAAGCCGATTCTACAACAGGTGTTATCAGTATTTTCTTCATGGCTTTTACACTAGCACTCGTTTCATTCTCTTGTACCGGGCCTATCATAGGCACATTGTTGGTACAGGCTGCCGGGTCGGGTAGCATAATAGCTCCCGCAATCGGGATGTTGGGCTTTGCTGTAGCTTTGGCGATTCCATTCTCTCTATTTGCAATATTCCCTTCTTGGCTCGAAAGTATGCCGAAGTCGGGCGGATGGTTAAACTCAGTAAAAGTTGTATTAGGATTCTTAGAACTGGCGCTGGCACTGAAATTCTTATCAGTAGCCGACCTTGCATACAAATGGGGTATATTAGACCGTGAAGTATTTCTCGTATTATGGATTGTGATATTCGTTCTACTTGGAGTTTACTTATTAGGTAAATTGAAACTACCGCACGACAGTGATCTGAAATATGTATCTATTCCACGCTTACTTATGGCTATTGTTTCATTTGCTTTTGCGGTGTATATGGTTCCAGGGTTATGGGGTGCTCCTCTTAAAGCAATCAGTGCATTTGCACCACCATTATATACTCAGGACTTTAGCCTTTATAATGGAGTTGTTCATGCCAAATTTGAAGATTATGAGGCAGGCATGAAATATGCTCAGGAGAAAAACAAACCTGTTATTATAGACTTTTCGGGCTATGGCTGTGTAAACTGCCGCAAAATGGAGGCTTCTGTTTGGACAGACCCGCGTGTAAAACAATTGCTTGACGAAGAGTATGTACTCATCACCCTGATGGTAGACGACAAAACCAAATTGAGTGAAGTGATGGAAGTTCAGGAAAACGGTAAGACTACAAAATTGAGAACTATTGGTGACAAATGGAGTTATCTGCAACGACATAAATTTGCGACAAACTCTCAGCCTTATTATGTTCTTTTAGACCATGCCGGAAAACCAATAGGACCATCATACGCATACGATGAAGATGTAAATAAATACATCGAATTCCTGAAAAAAGGATTGGATAATTTCAAAAAGAAAAAAGAAGAAGTAAAATAAAATGAAAGCAGGCAGCAGCCTGCTTTCTCTAAATTTATATACGATGATGCATACAAGAGAACAAAAAATGGAAGCCTTTGGACGTTTGCTCGATATCATGGATGAGTTGCGGGTAAAGTGTCCGTGGGATGCAAAACAGACAAATGAGAGCTTGCGTACCAATACGATAGAAGAGGTTTATGAACTTTGCGAAGCCATTATTCAGAATAGTGATGAGGCTATCAAAAAAGAGCTCGGAGATGTTTTGTTACATGTTATATTTTATGCAAAAATCGGCGAAGAGAAAGGAACATTCGATGTAGCTGATGTATGTCATTCTTTGTGTGACAAATTAATATATCGTCATCCTCATGTATTCGGAGATGATGCTGCGAAAACAGCGGGAGAGGTTGAAAAATCGTGGGAACAACTAAAACTAAAAGAAAAGGGAGGAAACAAAACCATTCTTGAAGGTGTTCCGGCATCATTACCATCTATTGCAAAGGCTCACCGTATACAAGATAAAGCTCGCAACGCAGGATTCGACTGGGAAAACCGAGAAGACGTTTGGTATAAAGTTTCTGAGGAGCTTCAAGAGTTGAAAAACGAAATATCAAAAATGGATGAAGATAAAACAGAAGCTGAATTCGGAGATATGTTTTTTAGCCTCATTAATGCAGCTCGTTTGTATAAAGTCAATCCGGATAATGCTCTGGAACGTACCAATCAGAAGTTTATACACCGCTTCAATTACATAGAACAAGAAGCAAAAAAGCAGAATAAGAATTTAAAAGATATGACCTTAGCCGAGATGGATGCTTTATGGAATCAGGCTAAAGAGATGGAATAATCTCCATAAAAGGATTTAACTATCTGATATAAATAAAAAAGACGCATTTTGTAAAATGCGTCTTTTTTGATAGTATATCTTTCTATTTATCTTTATCCATTACTTTTTTGATATCTTCCATCGTAAAACTACCTACGATACGAATAATAGTACATTCGGTATTTTGACTTATAACCATTACCAAGTCTTTGAATTTGTTGTTACCGTCTTTCTGTGCATAAAAATTGATTATCTGATCGCTCTCTCTTACAGACATCAAAGATTCGAATGCCTTATTCTTCTTCAAAGACTCAGCTTCAAGCATCATCTGTTTGACAGAGTTTTTGTTTTCGCTGGTGTATATTTCGAGTTGTTCCAACTTATTTGCCAAACCTTTTACATTCATACCTCCGGTATCCATATTCGGAACCATAGACAGAAGAGCTTTAGAAATGTATACAGTTGTGATATCCTTGTTGTTAGAGAATCTTTCAAACATTTTATCTTGTGCCTGAACAGCTACAATGCTGAGCATAAACACAAATGCTGTTAGTAATCCTTTTAATTTCATGATTCTTTATCTTTTTTTCTGTTGAAAGTTTTATTTAATATTTCGTTTGTTTTATCCAGATTTGTTGATACTAAAGCCAGTTGATCCATACCTTTATTGAACTTCGACGATAACAAGACTAGTGCTTCTTGCGCTTCCTTTATCTTTTGTTCGTCAGCCTTGTCGATAGTCTTATCAATGGTCTGAGCTATAGGTGCCGTTGTTGCCTTTTCCTGTTTATTGAAATATATGCCTGCTGTGATTAATATAGCTATACCCGCGGCGATGCTTCCTGCCCACCTCAGTATATATTTCTTCTTTGATGCAGGTTTTAGTTCTACCTTCACTGTTTCTTTTGCTGCTAGTTCATCTATCAGAGTGCCTAGCTTCGCTTCTAAATGAAGAGGAACGTCAATAGGCTCGGATTTGTATAAGTCGAGAAATAAATCCCTTTCTTTTAGCAATTCTTCCGCAATATCTTCACTCTGAAAATAACTTAGCAATAGCTTTTCTTCTTCTATTGTAGTCTCTCCATTGTAAAAAGCTTCGACTAATTTTTTTATTTCGCTTGTCTTCATCTTTGTTCTATTTTAGAGTATTGCTCTCTTATCGTTTTCCTTGCTCTGGATAGTATAACCCGTATGTTTCCGGGGCTTATTCCGGTAATGTTTTCTATTTCTTCATCGGTATATCCATCCCAGTGCTTCATCATTATCACCTGCCGTTGCTGATCGGGTAGCTTATTTATCAGATCTTTTACATATGCAGCGTCATCCTGTATTTCCAATTGCTTAGACAGAGATGAGCTCTCGGGTATTTCGGTGTCGTATGACGTATGATAGTCATTCTTTGCTTTTCTCAGGTAATCGAGACAAGTGTTGCGAACGATGATAATGGCAAAGCCTTCTGTATTTTCGATCTGCTCCAATTCGTCTTTCTTGTTCCAGAGCTTGATGAACGTTTCTTGCACTATGTCTTCTGCATTGGCTGTATCCTGTACTATTCGGTATGCTATTCGGTATAACTTCTGATGATATGGTAGAAACACTTTTTTAAAAGTTTCTGCATCCATCTCATTTGTTTTTATTTTGTTCTTTAAGTATTTCCGTCAGATCCGATTCGGTAAGGTTGCCGGACATCTTTACAATCACAGCATCTTCATTATCTAATACCAGAATGTATACACCGGTAAATAAGTCACCTTCTTTGTGCGAGATAATTTTCACATTGTCGTCGGCTTCATTCACAGATAGTAGGGTTGCATATCCATTTCCATCTTTGAAACTTTGAATACCTTCCAGAAATTTAGTTTTTACCTCAGGACTATATTTTTCAATAGCAAGAACTTCTATAGAGTCTATCTTTTGCATGAATGCCGGCATTTTGGAAACCATTTGCCCGGTTGAATCAGCAGTCATGGCTGCCTTCATCGACATATCGAGCATAGAGCGATCTACTAATTGTCGTTGTACACCTTCTTGTTTCGAAAACTCAGACATAAAACCATTCAAGTCTTGAGCATAAGTGAATTGTACTGCAACGAAGGTCAATACTAAAGAAAAAATATACTTTTTCATAATGTTCTGTTTTTTTATTTATAATTGTGTTTACGTAATTTTAATAGATGCTATTTGTCGTATTTCTGAACTAATTGGGTCAGATCCTCTTCTTTTATTTTACCCGAAAACTTCACTATAGTCGGGTCGTTTGCACTCATACAAAGTATAACCATGTCGCTTATTGTATTGTTTTTCTTTTTCATCATAATGCGTACATTATCATCTTTGTCTTTAGCCATGAGCAGCGTTTCGTAACCGTCCCCATCTTTTAATTTCGCCATTTGGTCGGTTAGATTTTGCTTTACAGAAGAGTTGCAGCTTGATAGGTCATATACTTCCATCGAATGTATTCCTCTGGCAACCGGCATATCACCCACTCCTCCGAATGCTTTTCCTAAAGTCATCATAAAAGGTCCGATTTTAACGGTTTCAATGTTTTCTACTTTAGATAAGTTATCCATCAACTTGTTTAAACTTTGGCCGTATGCTATCTGGCCCAACGCAATAGTTAATACTAGACAAATTAAATACTTTTTCATAAATGTTTTTATATTTGAGTCGTTATAAATTTGTTAGATGTGCGCTTTCATCCACTTTCTATTACTAAGACGAAACAACCCAAAAATTTGTTACAGTGAAAATGTAAAAAAAGTATTGAATAAAAAAAAGAGCTGTATTCTACTTAAATACAGCTCCATATTATCTTGTTTTTATCGTTATTTATTTATCGCCTGTGTCTTTTGTAAATTCCAATACAACTTTGCCTTCGCTCAAAAAGGTGAGTTTATCTCCTGTTAAAGCTGCTTGTAGAGGTGTAGACAATTTAGAAAGAAATAGAGATTCGCCTTTTAAGCTCGGACATGCCATTTTGGTCGACATGGCAGGGCCAAATCTGATCGTGTTTTCTTCTAAAGTGAAAGTGCTGCGATAGGTATTACATCCCGCATTACCAAAAACTTTACCGTCTGTTGTTATTTCCATCGAGGCTAGTTTGTCGGGGAATAATGCTGCCATGTCTTCCCCTTCGATAGAACTCAAAGTCCATTTTCCTGATATATTATCAACATTAACAATGTTTGTTACTTCCGAAGTGGCTGTTTTTTGAGACTTTTCGAACTCTAATAATACATTTTTTCCTTCCGAAAATGTCAGTTGCCCTTCTTTTGATAGAGAAACCACAAGGTTAGGAGTTGATAAAGCTGCTAAAAACTCAGATTCCTTATTCGCATGCATACATGCCATCATAGTAGATGCTAATTGAGGCGCAGAAAATATATTTTTTTCACTCAATGTAAAACCTCCTGTATAACGATTACAACCTCCACTACCAGATAGCAGGTTTTTCGAAAAATCAAAATTTATATTCGGAAGTTCTCCCGAAAATGCTGTTTGTGCAGCTTCTCCTTTGAGCGTTTTTAAAACCCAAGGACCACCTTCTAGTTGAGCTTTTTCGATAGGTTTTACAGAATTACAACTTTGAATAACGAAAGCTAAAGTAAGAAGTGTAACAAAAAAGGTTGCTGATTTTAAAAAGTGTTTCATAATGTTTATCTTTTAATTTTGTCAATATTTATGTAGTTTTTTCTTTATGATTAATATTCTATATTGAATTATCCTCCGGAATTATACATATAAATAAAGCAATGTATATACGCATATTCATTTATATTGTAAATTATCTTTTAGACGGAAATAGAGTCGGTTCGTTGCATGCACACCTGTTTTATAAATCACCAAGACTTTGTTTTTACAATATAAATTTAAGGTCATGTATATAAATAAACAGTATTTAAGGTGTTATGTTCAAACGTTTATTGGGGGGTGATTTTTGATTATATTTCACTCAAGCCTAAATTAAAAATGAGATTAAGAAACAAGAACAAACAAAAAACTCTGACTTAAATGTTTAAGCCAGAGTTTTAAAAATAATAAATATTTTTGTTTTGTTATCCTTTTTCTTATATCGAGAAGTGTTCGGGACGACGAGCTACTACATCTTTGTAAAGGGCTTTTATTTTGGCAATATCTCCTTCTACATCACCAGTAGGCATTATTATCTGCTTGAAGTTTGCCTCCTTCTTGCCATAGTCAAGAGCTGCAATTACAATAGGCACATCGGCTTCCATAGCTATAAAATAAAAGCCTTTTTTCCACTCAGAGTTGGCTTTTCTAGTGGCTTCAGGTGTTATGGCTAGTTGAAAATTTTCTCTTTTAGAATATATTTCTGCCATCTGCTCTGTTAGTGATGACTTTCTGGAACGGTCGACAGGAATCCCTCCCAACAATTTGAATAATAGATTCATGGGAAAGAAAAACCATTCTTTTTTAATCAGGAAGGATGCTTTTCGTCCCATCGCTTTATAAACAATCAATCCCAATGGTAGATCCCAGTTACTGGTATGTGGGGCAACACATATAACACATTTGTCTGGTAAATTATTCAGACCTGTAATCTTCCAACCTATAAGGCGGAGGATAAAATTACATATACTTTTCATTAACCTAAAGATTCTATTTCTTTGGCAATAGAGTTGATCTGCTCTTTGAAATCAGCTTTAACCTTTTTGTAATAAGTTTTTACTCTGCCTTTAACTTCTTTTCCCTCGTTTACATTCACTCTCTTCAGAAATTCTTCCTGAGTTTCTACTATTCGGGTTATTACTTTATCTGCAGCTGCCTGGTCAGCATCTATTACAAATACTTTGTAAAATACACAGTCAGTATATAATAAATCTATTGATTCGTTTATACTTTTTTTAAGCTTTCTTCTACTACTCACAGTCAAAATATATTTATATGTTTATTATCTTTGTTACCTTTGCGGTTTCTAAAAGCGAGGGCAAAGTTACTAAAAAAAGAGAACGATAGCCCTTATTTGCTTTTATTTAATTCTATTTATTCATAAACGTAAGACACGAATTAGCATCATTTATGGCAAAGCGACTCAATAATCCTGATTATATTTTTGAAACAAGCTGGGAGGTATGTAACAAGGTTGGAGGCATTTACACCGTGCTGTCGACCAAAGCAAAAACAATGCAGGAAAAGTATAAAGACAGAACAATCTTCATCGGTCCTGATATTTGGAAAGAGACTACAAGCCCTTGGTTTCAAGAAGACAACAAGTTGTTTGCCGAATGGGTAAAGACAATTTCGATATACGATAGGTTGAAGGTAAGAGTCGGGAGATGGCTCGTTCCGGGTGAACCTATTGTGATACTTGTTGACTTTGAAAGCCTCTTTGCTCATAAAGATGAGATATATAGCTACATGTGGCACAAATTTGGGGTAGACTCTCTGCATGCGTACGGCGATTACGACGAAGCGTGTATGTTTGCCTATGCTACAGGTGCTATTATCGAAAGTTTCTATAGATATTATAATCTTGACAAAAAGAAAGTCATAGCACACTTCAACGAGTGGATGCTCGGGATAGGCGCACTCTATGTAAAAGATCGTTTGCCAAAAGTTGGCACACTGTTTACTACCCATGCTACATCCATCGGCCGCTCTATAGCAGGGAATGGCAAACCATTATACAACTATTTGTTTGCATACGATAGCGATCAGATGGCTCGTGAATTAAATATGCAAGCAAAGCATTCTGTGGAGAAAACGGCTGCTCAGGAAGTAGATTGTTTTACTACAGTGAGCGATATAACCGCTAAAGAATGCAAGCAATTACTTCACCGTGAACCTTTGGTAACACCAAATGGTTTTGAGAAAGACTTTATACCTGTTGGCGAAGAACACGAAGCCAAGCGTCTTGCAGCAAGAAAAAAACTAATCAATGTTACCGAAAAGTTATTAGGATATGATATACAAGAAGATGCCCTTCTGGTGGTAACAAGCGGACGTTATGAATACAGAAACAAGGGGCTTGATGTATTTATCGATGCTATGAATAGGTTGGAGCACATTAAGCAACTCGAAAAAGATGTGATTGCATTCATTATGGTTCCGGCGTGGATAGATACTCCCCGTACAGACCTGCAAGAAAGATTGAGCAAAAAGGGAACCCCTGATACATCATTGACCTTTCCTCATATTACTCACTGGCTGAAAAATATGAATAATGACTCTATCCTGAATCAAATTTCGTATTTGCGCCTACAGAACAGAAAGGAAGATAGAGTGAAAATTATCTTTGTTCCTTCATATCTGAATGGGAATGATGGGATTTTTAATATTCCTTACTATGACTTGTTGATAGGAATGGATGTATCTGTTTTCCCTTCATATTATGAGCCTTGGGGATATACGCCTCACGAAAGTATTGCTTTTTCAGTTCCTACTATTACTACATCTTTAGCCGGATTTGGCTTGTGGATGCGTAAAGAGGGAGATGAAAAAGGAATGGATGACGGAGCAGAAGTGGTAACCAGAGACGATTATAATTTTATAGAAGTATCAGAAGATATTTGTAACAGAGTGTTTGAAATGACGACCAAAAGTGCAGAGCAAGAACGTATCTTGCGTAAGGCTGCACTCGATAGGGCAGCATTGGCAGATTGGGGGCATTTTTTCAAATATTATGAAGAAGCCTATGATATAGCATTAGCTAAAGCTTCTGAAAGAAAGTAAATTAAACTTTGCAAACGTTTGCAGCTTTTATAAAAGTTATAATTAGGTAATATAACGATAAAGGTTGCTAAATATGTTATATTTGTATTTTTACAATTATACATAACAACATCAGATAATCACAAGTTTAAATATATAACATCTATGAGAATTAAAGCAAGTTATTCGAATAATCCTACATGGAGAAGTGCGCATACACAAGTGAACTTACCAAAAGAATTATTACCGCTTGAAAAAATTTCACGTAATTTATGGTGGGTATGGAACAATGAAGCTACTGATCTTTTCGCCGAATTTGATCCGGAACTTTGGAAAGATTCAGACAATAATCCGGTTCTATTGCTTCATAAATTATCTAATGAAAGAATAGAAGAGATTCTTAAAGACGCTACCTTAATGAATAAAGTAGATAACGTTATTAAGAAGTTCGATAAATATATGTCTCAAAAATTTGATACATCAAAACCGTCTGTTGCATATTTTAGTATGGAATATGGTTTTACTCATGTATTAAAGATATATTCGGGAGGCTTAGGCGTTTTGGCCGGAGACTATCTAAAAGAAGCAAGTGACAGTCATGTAGATCTTACAGGAGTGGGCTTCCTCTATCGTTACGGATATTTCTCCCAGTCTATTTCTCCTGACGGTCAGCAGGTAGCAAACTATGAGCCTCAAAACTTCGGAGACCTTCCTCTCGAGCCCGTGCTGAATGAGGATGGCAATCAGATGATTTTGGCTGTTCCGTATCCGGATAGAGATATATACGCAAATATATGGAAAGTGAATGTAGGGCGTATAAGCCTATACTTACTCGATACGGATATCGACTTGAATAGCGAGTATGACAAACCTATTACTCACCAATTATATGGTGGAGATTGGGAAAATCGTCTGAAACAAGAATATTTACTTGGCATCGGAGGTATCTTGTTGCTTAACAAATTAGGCATCAAAAAGGAAATCTATCATTGCAACGAAGGCCATGCAGCACTTATTAATGTACAGCGTTTGCTCGACCTGATCGAAGGAGAAGGTCTTACATTTAATCAAGCGTTAGAGGTTGTACGTGCTTCAGGTTTGTATACTGTGCATACTCCTGTTCCTGCAGGACACGACTATTTTGACGAAGGTCTTCTTGGTAAATATTTAGGAAACTATCCTGCACGGTTAGATATCTCTTGGCAAGACTTTGTAGACATGGGACGTGAGCATCCGGGAAGTGGTGAAAAATTCAGCATGAGTGTATTTGCGCTGAACACTTGTCTTGAGGCTAATGGAGTTAGTTATCTGCATGGTATTGTTTCTCGTCAGATGTTCCAGCCAGTTTGGCCGGCTTATTTCCCCGAAGAGTTACACGTAGGGCATGTAACAAACGGTGTTCATATGCCTACTTGGACAGCAAAAGAAATGAAGTTGTTGTATGAAAAAACATTTGACAAGAGTTTCTATGATGATCAGTCCAATCACGAAATCTGGGATAATATATATAGTGTAAAAGATGAAGAGCTATGGAATGTTCGTTCTATCTTGAAAAAACGTCTTATCAGCTATGTGCAGGAACAGATGAAAGAAGGCTGGATAAAGAGCCAGAAGGCTCCTTCAGCGATTTTCAATATTGTAGATAAAATCAACCCCGACGCATTACTCGTTGGATTTGGCCGTCGTTTTGCTACTTACAAACGTGCACATTTGCTGTTTACAGACCTTGACCGTTTGGCAAAGCTGGTAAATAATGAAAAATATCCAATCCAGTTCTTATACACAGGTAAGGCTCATCCTGCAGATGGAGCAGGGCAAGGCTTGATCAAACAGATTGTAGAAATATCACGCCGTCCTGAATTCCTTGGTAAGATAATCTTCCTTGAGAACTATGACATGCGTTTAGCGAAACGTTTAATTTCGGGAGTAGATATTTGGTTGAATACACCGACTCGTCCGCTTGAGGCTTCAGGTACATCAGGCGAAAAGGCTGAAATGAACGGAGTTCTTAACTTCTCTGTACTTGACGGATGGTGGTACGAAGGTTACAAAAAAGAAGCCGGCTGGTGCCTTACTGATAAACGTACTTATTCTAATCAGGCTTATCAAGATGAATTAGATGCAGCTGAGATCTATTCTACTTTCGAGAATGAGATATTACCTCTTTACTATGCACGTAACTCTAAAGGATATTCGCCTGAGTGGATACAGTTTATAAAGAACTCGATCGCTAATATTGCGCCTGAATATACAACTAAGCGAATGATTGATGATTACATCAAGAACTTCTATAAGCCTGAAAGAGAACGCATCAAACTGGTTACAGCAAATAACTATGCTAAGGCGAAAGAATTGGCAGCATGGAAAGAAGATACTGCCACTAATTGGGACAAGCTTGTAGTAGAGAAGATTACTTTCAATGGTCAGAATATAAAAGACGGAACTCCGCTTGCATCAAACAATTTTACTGAAGGTGAAAAGATTAAAGTGGAAGTTGTTATTGACAAGAGAGATATGAAAGGCGATTTGGGCATAGACTGTGTGCTTACCGAATATGATGCGGATAAGAAAACAGACAAGTTTATCTCTTCTCAAGACTTTAAGCTTATTAAGGCAGAGGGTTCGAAATTATATTTTGAATTGGATTCAATAGCCAAGATTCCGGGACTATGCAACTTTGCTTACCGTGTATATCCGAAGCATGCGGATATGGCACATCGTCAGGATTTTGCTTTTGTTCGTTGGATCTAATATAATAATATGAAAACAAAGCCCACTCCAAATGGAGTGGGCTTTGTTTATCTATAAAGAATCTTTCAAAATCATTTACACATCATTGTTCTTTTATTGTATATTCCCACAATAAAGTTTTAAATGTAGCTACTTGCCAAAAATCAGAAAAACTTTCATAACCCGGCTGGGTAGCTATCGCATCCCCTCCAATAATAGAGACACACAGATTTCCCAGGGAATCATAGACATTGCTATTAAAATCAAACATAGAATCTTTTAACTTGGAAGAACTTCCTGTAATAAACTCTCCATATCTGATTTCATAGTAATCTTCTCCTTTGTAAGCAAGCTGTTCAATAAAGCCTCCAAGATTTTTAGCTGACCCTCCATTGCTGGCATAGCGCACATCAACCTCTTTTTTAACAGTTTCTTTCTTTTCTTTTAGCCAACCAAGAGTATTAACTGGATTATTCTCGCTTGGATTAGTATATTCAACCAAGACCATTTCACCATCGTTATCATCACTACATCCAGCTACAGGCAAAAAAAGTATTATTGTAGCAAAAAACAGGAATAAGGTTATGTTTTTCATATTAATGATATATTTAGTTTATATACTATTAGATGCAAAAACAAACAAAAAAGTTGCATTAAAGAATTGAAAGCAAACAAAAAGCCTCTCACTAATTAAAGTAAGAGGCTTTCTCTATATTTGATAACTTGTATTATCCGTTTACTTTAGCCATAGCTGCGATAAGATCAAGACATTTGTTAGAATATCCCCACTCATTGTCATACCAGCTAACTACTTTAACGAAAGTTGGGCTCAATTGGATACCAGCTTTTGCATCGAAGATTGAAGTACGAGCATCGCCAAGGAAGTCTGAAGAAACTACTTCTTCGTCTGTATATCCAAGAACACCTTTCAATTCGCCTTCTGATGCATCTTTCATAGCTTTGCAGATATCATCGTAAGATACTTCTTTAGAAAGACGAGCAGTAAGGTCAACTACAGAAACATCCAATGTAGGAACACGGAATGCCATACCTGTAAGTTTTCCGTTTAGTTCAGGAATAACTTTACCTACAGCTTTAGCAGCACCGGTAGAAGAAGGAATGATGTTACCTGCAGCAGCACGTCCACCTCTCCAGTCTTTAGCTGAAGGTCCGTCTACTGTTTTTTGAGTTGCAGTAGTAGCGTGTACTGTAGTCATCAAAGCTTCAACGATACCAAATTTGTCGTGCAATACTTTAGCGATAGGAGCAAGACAGTTTGTAGTACAAGAAGCATTAGAAACGAATTGAGTTCCTTTTACATATTTATCTGTGTTAACTCCACAAACGAACATAGGGGTATCGTCTTTTGAAGGAGCTGACATTACTACATATTTTGCACCAGCGTCGATGTGACCTTGAGCTTTTGACTTTTCAAGGAAAAGACCAGTAGATTCAACAACATATTCAGCACCTACTTCGTTCCATTTCAAGTCTGCAGGATTCTTTTCAGCAGTTACACGGATAGCGTTTCCGTTAACAACCAATTTACCGTCTTTAACTTCAACTGTTCCGTCAAATCTACCGTGCATAGTATCGTAACGCAACATATAAGACATATATTCTACGTCGATAAGGTCGTTGATACCTACAATCTGAATGTCATTTCTTTTTTGTGCAGCACGGAAAACAAGACGTCCAATACGTCCAAAACCGTTAATACCTACTTTAATCATTTTGTTTTAATTTTTATAGTTAAAAAATCGAGTATATCCAACTTAAAAGCTTTTGAGAAGATGTGAAATTATGTTATAAAACATGCTTTCTGAAAAGCTGTACAAAGTTAATATTTTTTTCCTTATCAAATAATTTTGTTTATTATTTTTAAGGGCTATAAAGCTGTTTGTTATGGTGACAATCACCTTTTTAGCCTTTTTGTAAAGTGGAGTTATCTTTTTTACACATTTCTTTTGACTAAAAAAAAGGCCCTCTGCCACCCTCTTTTTATTTTCGGGTTTTCTTCCTTACACTTGATTTCCCATTTCTCATACCACTACCGCCTTCTCTGTATCCTACCGGCATCTTTTTCTCTTTGTATGAATTAGCAGACTTGCCTTTAGTTTGAGGAGTCTTTGTTTCTTGTGGTTTTGTTTTCTTTTTCGGCGGACTCTCAGTTTTTACAGAAGATGCTGTTTTCTTACGCAGTATTTCCAATTCTTCTTTTGTAATATTACGCCATTGACCAACTTTTATATTACCCAACTTTATATGCATTATTCGTATGCGCTCGAGCCTCACTACATTATATCCGAGATATTCGCACATACGCCGTATTTGGCGGTTCAGTCCCTGTCGCAATATAATATTAAACGAATGAGTCCCGGTTTTAACCACTTCACATTTACGAGTAACAACTCCTAGTATTGGCACTCCGCCTTGCATCTTTTTAACGAAATCCTCATTTATAAGCTTATCCACAATTACATGGTATTCTTTTTCATGATTATTGTCGACACGCAGCATCTTATTCACCATATCTCCTTCATTGGTCAGGATTATAAGACCTTGCGAATCCTTATCAAGCCTCCCTATCGGAAATATCCGTTCGTCATGTCCCACGGCATCAATAATATTATTGGGCTCATCCAAATCTGTCGTACTTACAATTCCGATCGGCTTATTGTAAGCAATAAAGACAGGCTCAGTATTACAGGTAACTGTCTCTCCATAAACTTTCACTTCTTGCCCGGCCAGCACCTGACTTCCGATAGAAGCTCTTTTTCCATTAATTGTAACACTCCCCTGTTCTATCAGTTTATCAGCCTCTCGTCGCGAACAATAACCGCTATCGCTGATATATTTATTTATACGCATTTACTTTATTTAAGATGTTTTTGTTAGAAACAATTTGAGATATTTTTTCGAAGTTATAAGACCCACGATAGAAGAATCAAAAAGATTAGTGACACATATTTTACAGATATAGATAAACTAAGATGTGCCAGATAAAAAGTAGGCAACCCCACTTTACACATTAAATATTTTCAGGTCTACTTATCTTTTTCAACATAAACCTCTATGTAAAGTTACACATTTTTAGAGATAAAAGCTAATTCTACAACCATCCATTTTCTTTATACCAACTCACAGATTCTTCAAGCCCATCCTTCAAGTTGTATTTAGCAGTAAAACCTAGATCGTTTACAAGAGGGGTTATATCACACTCCCAATTGCGTTGTTTCATTATTATATATTTATCTCTATTTAAGGTAGAAGGCTTCTTCGTTATCCTAGAAATACTTTCTGCCACTACAGAAACAGCCTTCAATATACACAAAGGAACTTTAAGACTCAACACGTGCTTCTTTTCTATAACTTGCTTTACCAACTGCGTATATTCCTTGTCTGTATATACATCTCCGTCGGCTACAAAATAAGCTTTATTCTTGAGTTCCGTCTTCAGCGCAAGAAATACGGCATCCACCAAATCTTTCACATATATAAAAGTCAGGTGTTGTGACTTAAAACCCGCACCCACATCAAGACCGGATTTGACAGTCTTTATCATCAGAAAGTAATCCTTTTCTCGAGGCCCATATACACCTGTAGGACGCAATATTATATAAGGAAAATCGTCCATCGAGCGCAGATAACATTCTGCTTTCAGCTTACTCTTCCCGTATGCCGTATTAGGATTCGGCGTATCGGTTATCTTAATAGGAGTATAATCCTCTTCATCTCCTACACCAAAAGCACTGAGACTGCTCATCAATACAAATTTATCGGGAACAGCTTCTACTTTTCGCAATGCATCGATAAGGTTGGCTGTATATCGAAAATTTATTTTATCAAAATCTTCGGCATCTAAACATTTAGTGACTCCGGCATTGTGTACGACATAATCAAACTTGCCATATTTCTCTTTAAAGTCAGATAACTGCTCTTTCAATTTATTTTTATCCCCAAAGTTCAGGTCTAAAAACTGAATACGATCATCCTTCAGATACTCACGACTGCTGCTTTTACGCACGCCTGCCCAAGTTTCATACCCTTCCTCCAAAGCCTTCTCGACAAGAAAACTCCCTATAAAGCCACTGGCTCCTGTAATCAAAATACGTTTGGTACTCATATCGAGAACAAATTTACAACAATCTGCGTATTCCTTACATTTTCAAAATCAATTAATTTATTTATTGCGTTTAGTGTAACTTTAACCTTTTAAATATTTGTAGGTTTGAAAAATATAACTAAATTTGCAACCCGATTTTGCACGATAAAACTAAAAAATAAACATATAATAAATACAATAGCAATGTCCAAGATTTGTCAAATTACAGGAAAGAAAGCTATGGTTGGCAATAATGTTTCTCACTCAAACAGAAAGACTAAGAGAAAATTTAATGTCAATCTTTTCAGAAAAAAATTCTACTGGGTAGAAGAAGATTGTTGGATCAGCCTGAATGTTTCTGCTGCCGGTCTTCGTACAATCAATAAAATTGGATTGGATGCTGCGCTTAAAAGAGCGGCTGAAGATGGTTTTTTGAACGCATAAATTAGGAGGATCAAGAAATGGCTAAAAAAGCAAAAGGAAATAGAATCCAAGTGATACTTGAGTGCACAGAGCACAAAGCAAGTGGTATGCCAGGCACATCACGTTACATCACTACAAAGAATAGAAAAAATACTACCGAAAGATTAGAATTGAAGAAATACAATCCTGTTCTTAAGAAAGTTACTGTACATAAAGAAATAAAGTAAAAACAATATAAACCATGGCAAAGAAAGCAGTAGCAGGTTACCGCGACGCTTCATCGAAAGACGGTCGTAACTATGCAAAAGTAATCAAAATGGTAAAATCTCCTAAAACAGGAGCTTACACATTTAAAGAAGAAATGGTTCCGAATGAATCAGTAAAAGACTATTTCACGAAATAATCTTGTTAAAAATATCTAAAAAACCTCCTTCATTTTCATGTGGGGAGGTTTTTTATTATCCATTTCGTAGCTTTGTATAGCAGGAAATAAGCCTGTTTTAACATTAAACAAGTATGCGATAATTACTTGATAATAAAGAGTAAACTATGGGACTATTCGATTTCTTTTCGAAGCAAAAAAAAGAAACTCTAGATAAAGGTTTGGAGAAAACCAAAGAATCTATGTTTTCTAAACTATCACGTGTTGTAGCCGGCAAATCGAAGGTAGACGATGACGTATTAGATGATTTGGAAGAAGTGCTTATCACTTCGGATGTAGGAGTAAACACTACATTAAAAATCATAGAAAGAATAGAGAAAAGAGTTGCAAAGGATAAATATATCAACACAGATGAACTAAATTCAATTCTTCGGGAGGAAATTGCTCATCTGCTAACAGAAAACAATACCACAGATACAGAAGGCTTCTCTACACCCGAAAATTACAAGCCTTATGTGATAATGGTTGTCGGAGTAAATGGTGTTGGGAAAACAACGACAATCGGGAAATTAGCAAATCAGTTTAAGAAAGCAGGCAAATCAGTTTATTTAGGAGCTGCGGATACATTCCGTGCTGCTGCTGTAGAACAATTGGTTATTTGGGGAGAAAGAGTTGGCGTACCTGTAATAAAACAGGCAATGGGCTCCGATCCTGCATCAGTTGCTTTCGACACGCTGAGCTCTGCTAAAGCAAACAATGCGGATGTGGTAATCATAGATACTGCCGGACGCTTACACAACAAGGTTGGCCTGATGAACGAACTTACCAAAATAAAAAAGGTAATGGAAAAGATTGTTCCCGAGGCTCCCCATGAAGTTCTGCTTGTGCTTGACGGCTCAACAGGACAAAATGCTTTTGAACAAGCCACTCAGTTTACAGCCGCTACCGATGTTACGGCTTTAGCTATCACAAAACTAGATGGTACGGCAAAAGGAGGTGTAGTCATCGGTATTTCCGATCAATTTAAAATTCCGGTAAAATATATTGGATTAGGAGAAGGAATCGACGACTTGCAAGTTTTTACACGCAAGGAGTTTGTCGACAGTCTTTTTGGAGCATAAAGAATGAAAAAAAACAGAATCGATGTTATAACACTGGGTTGTTCTAAAAATCTGGTGGATTCAGAGCTGTTGATGAAACAGCTTTTAGCAAATGGATATACAGTAAAGCACGACCCCGATAAACCGGAAGGAGAGATTGCTGTAATCAATACTTGCGGATTTATAGGGGATGCAAAAGAAGAATCCATAAATATGATTCTTGAATTTGCAGAAGCAAAAAAAGCAAGAAAACTTAGTAAGCTTTTTGTGATGGGATGCCTCACCGAAAGATACATGGACGAGCTGAAAGCCGAGATTCCGGAGGTAGATAATTTCTATGGTAAGTTCAACTGGAAAATGCTAATCTCTGATTTGGGAAAATCATTCAAGCAAGATATAGCCTTGGAGCGAAGCATAACTACTCCAAAACATTATGCTTATTTAAAAATATCGGAAGGATGTAACAGAACTTGTTCTTACTGCTCAATTCCTATCATGACGGGCAAGCACCAATCACGTCCGATAGAAGAGATAGAAGAAGAAGTTAGGAATCTGGTAGCTACGGGTGTAAAAGAGTTTCAGGTGATAGCGCAAGATCTGTCATTCTATGGATACGATAATTACAAGCAAGCCAAACTCCCCGAACTGATCGAACGTATTTCAAAAATAGAAGGGGTGGAATGGATACGCCTCCACTATGCATATCCGGCAAACTTCCCTTACGATCTGCTAAGGGTGATGCGAGAAAACGATAATGTGTGCAAATATCTGGATATAGCTCTACAACATATTAGCGATAATATGCTAACTAAAATGCGACGCAACATATCCAAGCAAGCCACATACGACCTGATGAAGCGCATCCGAGAAGAAGTACCGGATATACATCTGCGTACAACATTAATGGTAGGTCATCCGGGCGAAACAAAGAAAGACTTTGAAGAACTATTGCAGTTTGTAAACGATATGCGCTTCGAACGAATGGGCGCTTTCCCTTATTCGCATGAAGATGGCACATACGCATACGATAATTACAAGGACAGCATATCAGACGCTACAAAGCAAGAACGAATGGATTTGTTGATGTCGGCTCAAGAAAAAATAGCTTTCGAGACGAATGAGGAGAAAATAGGCAAAACTCTGAAAGTGGTTGTAGATAAAGAGGAGAGCGACTATTACATAGGTCGTACCGAGTACGATTCGCCGGAAGTTGATCCCGAGGTCTTGATAAAGAAAAATAAAATGCTTAATATTGGGGAATTTTATAATGTTAAGATAACTGACACCCAATCGTTTGATCTGTACGGAGAAGTTATTTAACCTTAATAGGAATATCTATGACGAACCAGGAATTAATAGCCGCACTGGCAAAACGTTTGAGCTGGACACAGCGTCAGACATCAGAAGTGTTGGAAGCCACAGTTTCTATCATCAATTCAAACCTAGAAGAAAACAACTCTGTTAATATTCAGGGATTTGGATTGTTTGAAACAAAGAAGAAGGCTGAGCGTATTTCTGTCAATCCTGTTTCGAAACAGCGTTTTCTAGTTCCTCCTAAAATCACTTTATCTTTCCGCCCCGGACAAACCATAAAAGAGAACCTCAAAAAACTTGAAATAAATGAATGACCGTCTTAGTCTACAGGATTTGATTGATCTTCTGGCTAAGAAACAGGAGATTACAAAAAAAGAAGCCGAAGTATTTCTGCGTGAGTTAATAGCTGTTATATCAGAAACGATAGAAAGCAACGAGTCTGTAAAGATAAAAGACTTTGGGACTTTTAAACTGGTAAAAGTAAATGCACGTAAAAGTGTAGATGTAAATACCGGTGAAGCTATCGAAATAGCGGCTCATTATAAACTGAGCTTCACTCCTGACAAGTTACTAAAGGAAGCTATAAACCGTCCTTTCGCCCACTTCGAGAGTGTCGTTTTAGAAGAAGGTGTTTCTTTTGATAATATAGAAAAAGACGAAACAGTAAATATAGAAGAGGCTGATGAGGAAGAAGATGTTTCTGTAGATGAAGATACAAATGAAGTCTCTCCTACCCGAACAGCAGATCCACAAGAAGTAGAGAATGAAGACTTTACGCCTGAATTAGGAAGTGGAGACACCACTATAATAGAGACAGAAAACACTGCCCCTCATACAGAGGAAGCACCATTAGAGGAAGAAGAGGTAGAGGATACAAAGATCCCTAAAGAAGAAGAGACCCAATCTGATAATGATACTATAACTCCGAGTGAAACTGAAAATATATCTGAACCACTAACCGATGAGGTCTCTGAAGAAAGAATACTAGAGTATAAGCAGAGGATTGAAGAGGCTAAATTAGCTGCTAAAGAAAAAGACCTAGAATACGAAAAGCTAGTGCAAGAGACAAGACAGGCTGCTAAGAGAAGAAAGAAATTCGTTTCCTTAGGATTCTTTATATTCCTTATTATTGCAGCATTCCTGATCGGGGGATTGTATTTCCAAGAAATTGCCAGATTCCTGACCGAAGGTCCTATTCAGAATAATAGCACAGCCATAGTTGCTGACAACCAAAATATTGATGACAAAAAAACTGATACTCTTGCCGTATCCTCCGACTCTATAGCTAAAGCGAAAGAACAAGATTCAATTGCCATTGTAACTGAGAAAACCTTGCCGAGCGAAAACTCGATAAAGCCTCAAACTCAAAAGACTGAGCAACCAACAGCCACAAAAGGAAATACACCTCTGGCAATCATAACGATAGAACCAGGTAATACCTTACGTAATATTTCACTAAAGTATTATGGACACAAATCGTTCTGTGTATATATCTATGAGGAGAACAAAGATAAAATAAAGAATATCAACAGCATACCATTAGGAACTAAACTAACCATCCCTTCTCCATCAAAGTATGGAATAAATCTTCAGGATCAAGCATCTCTAAACAAGGCAAAAGCGAAAGAAAGAGAGCTCTTCAAGACGATGGGACTATAAATATTCAACTTTAAGAAAGTGAGTTGCCCGCTTCTCTTTGGGAGGAATGATAATGTAATCGCCATATTGCTTTTTCAGATATGTTTCAGGTTCTTTCGGTGCTGAAAATTCTTTCCCTTCGAAGATAACTTTTCCTACCGGAAACATATACCCTGCATTGTGATTCGTAGAGTTTCCTATTCCATAGCTATGTAGTATGTTATCAGGTTTTGTAATGGAACAAATCCCTCTGGCTGTATATTTCAACAGCACTCCTATAGGGTATAACAACAAAGATGTTGCGTATTCATAAAAGTATGTCAGTGAGAAGAATGGCCTCCCTCTCTTCAGACGCCTAAATGCTCTTCCGTAAAAGAAGTCAACAATATTCTTCATCCACCGATAGCTTCTTTCTTCAGGAAAGATATCGATGAATATACCTTTCTCCTTATAGCTCGCCATATCCTCCTCTTCGGAATAAACAATAGAATGTCTGTCTCTCACCTTAGAGAACAACAACCTATAACTTTTTTCTTTAGGCGTTTGCAGGTACAGACTGTCCGGCAACTCATTAGGTAGTATTTTCAATAACTTCTGATAGTCGGGAAAAAGCAATTCGATATCAATATCATCATCCCAGGGAATAAATCCTCCATGCCGGATAGCGCCAAGCAAAGTACCGCCGCTTATCCAATATGGGATATTATGCTTGTCACAGATATTGGCTACAATAGATAATATATCCAACATCTTCAGCTGTAGCGTCCTTAATTCAGAACCATCAGGATTATATATTTCTCTAAGTTCTTCTGTATCTGTCATTATTTTTTTCTTAAGAAAAAGATCAATTTTATTAGTCGGCTCAATATAGCGGGATTATATTTAGCAAAAGGAGGGAATAATACTTTCCCATACTTCTTTTGCGAAATGCACAACACTGCCCAGCGAGACCAAAGAAAAGCAATCAGTGCCGACTGTAAATAAATATGCTTTATTTCATTTTGTCGAATCAGCTTCGTAAACCAATTGGCTATATCGTCAAATCGGTCAACAGGGACATCCAACTTATTCCCCAATGCATACAACTGGAAAGTTACTTTATGGCAGTATAGCTCCAATTCTGTAGGGATTAAGTCGAGTCGGCTCAACTCTCTTTTTATAAGCTCATCTTTCAGTTCGCTCTGCACTTTACTATTCAACACCGATACATTGCTGTCGTGCCATCTGTACTGGAGTAGTTCATCATCAATATTTGCAACCCTGCCGAGCTTGGCTATCCTGCACCACAAGTCATAGTCTTCCAAATGCTTATACGCCTCATCGTACTTATTCTGTTTCAGCACTTCGGTGCGAATCATCATACTCGGATGAATAAAAGAAGGGGAAAACATCAGGTTGATTTGAAGATAATCATCACTCGTCAGATTATGAATATTTCCTGTCTGCTTCCCACTATTATCAATCACCGTAGCGGCAGTGCCACACATCAGTACTTGGGGATGTGAGTCGAGATACTCAACTTGGCGCTTCAACCTATCGGGGTGACAAATATCATCTGCATCCATGCGAGCTATATATTGTCCTCCGCAATAATCAAGACCCTTATTTAGCGTTTTTATCAATTTCAGATTGACAGGATTCTTTATATAAAAAATTCGTTCGTCATCATAGTCCATAATAATAGACTCACTGCGATCGGTAGACCCGTCATTTATAAGTATCAGCTCCCAATCTTCGAAGCTCTGCGATACAATACTGTCTAATGCCTGAGACAAATATTGCTCGGCATTATAAACTGGCATTAATATCGATACTTTTGGCATAATCGGCTATTTTAATAAAAACTGTCACTTTTTGTAAAACACTCATTATAAACAGCATAATCTTACAATTATGTTAAAAGGTGACAAAAGTGACACTTTATTGTATGTTATTATACTGTTACCTTTTTCCCTCCTGAAAGACTCAACTGTATATAATAAGATAATCTTGGCACTAAAATATATTATCAGATCTTGATCCACCCTTGAGGATAAAAACAATCTAACAATTTATTTTTTTGCTCATCCACAAACCATCGCTCGGGAGCAATTACCCTTTTCTCTTCATTGTTGTTAAGCCACGCACTCCACCAACTAAAGCTACTATTGGCTATAATATTATGTTTGCACAAGCTCATCAACTGCATGTCTATATAACTGTCTTTTCCTTTATTCCAATCTATAAAAGTAACAGGAAATTCTTTAAAGTTAAGATTATCCTTTATCCAATCAAAATCCTCTGAGAAAACATAGAATTTAGGATTCTTTACATGCGCAGATATATAATTGATGGCCTTTTCGTAATAGTCTTTTTCAAGGATAGCAAAATTCGATTGTGAATTCTTATTCAGATAATCCCCTCTGCGTATATGAACGGCAATAGACTGATTTCCTGAAACCTGCCCTGCAATATCTTTATTTTTCCCGGTTAATGGATATTTGAAGGAAAAATCCTTCCGTAAAAGCTCAGGTATATTATTGAAGTATGATTCATTTTGAAAATAGCCGGACATTATCACGTCACCTGTCAAAGCTTCAAAAGTCGGTTGGTATAAGATTGCATACGTATCGGTAAACACTCCAAATCTCTGAAAAAAAGATCTGTGCTTTTGAATAAAGGGTCTGGCTTTAATTACAGCTTTTGCTTTCAGTGACGATGTTTCTACTACATCTTCTATCTTGAATAGACCCAGTTCGTAGGGACGTACCGTAGCTTGCGTTTTTTTAGAAAATGTATATAGATCAACAGACAGTGTCGTATTTAAACGAATAGCCAACGACTTGGCAGCCGCATACTGAAACATCTGATTCCCTAATCCACCTGATAATAATACTGTAACCATTCAGTTTCCATTCGTTTTACAAGTATCTGCAAAGGTATTAAAATGCTCCGACAATATGCCTGCATTCTTATTATTGTTAAATCATTTCGGGCTCTTTTCCGATAATTCTTTTTGCTTTACATATTCGCTCAGTAATATAGGGTGAGGCTGAAACTTGCTTTTCAGCTTAGACAAGCCCATATAACTCAAAGCACGTAATACTGTCCATATTTCGGACGAGGTAGAGCGAGGAGGAATTATTTTAGCAGCCATCTCTCTATCCCAAGGACGGGTAAAAAACGATAAATAATAATCATCTTGCGGATTAACAATAATATCAATCTCACCTTCCCATTCATAGCGATTTATCATAATATCACCATCGGTAAGCCATAGGAGTTTATACGGGAGCGATTGATAAGGCAAGTAATTCAGAAAAAGCTCGCCATAATTATTAAGATAGTTTCCTTCCATTTTACTTTTCTCATACATCACCAGCTTACCGTCGATATCGAGTATAATCCATTTATGAGATTTTTTAGGAAACAAAAACTCCCCTAAAAGACTGGGTGTTTCAATATATCCACGGGATGCTACCCGGGATTGCTCTTTGACAAACAGTTCGGGATTTTCGGCATGTTCCAGTACCTGATTGCAAATAACATAATCGAACTCCTTATCTTTGAATGGCAGATTTTCGCCATCAGCATTTACAAAAGATTGATGAGGAAAAATCTTCACATCTCCGCACCGATGATAATTTGTATCTACAAACTTTTCGGCAATAACATTGGAGCGAAACGAGGGATTATGCCCCGGTCCCACCTCCAGCACTTTATCAGACTTCTTAATATTTAAGTCGTTTCTGTCATAAGGAGTTCTTACTTTCATCTTTCAACGCTATTATTTGATTCCTTCCTGAAAACTAATTTTCCGGGTTATTATAAACTTAAGGTAAATAAAATATCAGTTGTAATGCTAAAGGAACCTTATATAAAGCTATAAGAACTATCATCAAATACATGAATAACAGTCGATCCTTATTTACGTTTTTCAACACTTATCTCCAACCCGTTGTGATTTTGACAAAGGTAAATAAAAGCATTCAACAACAAAGACATGAAATAAAATTTATCAGTCGATTTCTATTAATAAATTAATTCCGCCAAAAACATATTAAACGAATGAGAAAGGGACTACTCCATAGAAGATAGTCCCTTATTTAATTAAAGTAATATATAAAAACGAAAAGAGTGTTTTATTCTATTTAAGCTTTTATCCGGCTACCTACATATCCAAAAAACGATATATATAAGAAGCATATCAGCGGTATAATAAATCCGACATTCATACTTTCGGCACCTAATATCCCCATCAACGATGGAGCGATGGCTCCCCCCACAACTGTTAGTACCAAAATGGATGATGCTGTTTTTGTCTTATCACCAAGATCTCTTAAACCCAGTGCAAATATAGATGGAAACATGATAGACATAAATAAGTAACAGCTTATCAGGGCAATTATCCCAAACCGGTTGTGATTCATGATAACAAAAAACATCAGCAATGTATTTATAGCAGCACACAAGCCAAGCAAAGATCCCGGCTTCATTTTCTTCATAATCATACTTCCCGAAAACCTACCAATTGCAAATAAAGACATACCACCTAGGCCAAGTAACAAACCAGCCTGTATTTCGGTTAGTTGCAACTCTTTTACTTCTATTGCGTAATTTATAAAAAAGCTACCAATACCTGTCTGCGCTGCTACATACAAAAATTGAGCAACGACCGCCAACACAAAATGTCTTTGTTTTATCAATGGCAGATCCAGCGTTACGGTATTATTACTTAGGATTGACGTATCTTTATGATTATCCGATTTTATTTCAGGCAATTTTGCAAACAAGAAAAACACCAAAACCATAACTACCACACAACCCAATCCTACGTATGGAAACATCAAAACGGAATTGCTCGTATGATCTCCAACCGTTTCTACAACAGTTGCAACCGCGTCATTAGCACCAAGAAAAACTTTTTTAATAGCATCAACAAATAATTCGATCGTCGACCGATCCGACTCATTTTTAAATATAAGAATAGAGCCTACAAGCGGTCCTAAAATCCAACCGATAGCATTAAAAGTTTGAGCCAGATTGATACGGCTTGCTGAAGTTTCGGGCGAACCTAAAACAATAGTATATGGATTGGCTACTGTCTCAAGGCAAGTAAGTCCGCAAAACAAGATTAAGAGTCCTAAAAGAAAAGCCCAAAAAGTATTTATCTCTACGGCAGGAACAAACCAGAAAGCCCCCAATGCAAAAAGAGCTAATCCGACAACGACTCCGCTTTTATAACCAAATTTACGAGCAATTAATCCCGCAGGAATAGCCATCAGAAAATATGCCCCATAAGCCGAAGCCTGAACAGCTCCCGACTGCGCCTTTGATAGATGCAGCGAGTCTTGAAAATGCTTGTTTAACACATCCAGCAGACTATGGGCAAATCCCCACAAAAAGAACAAAGAGGTTATCAGAATAAAAGGGAACAAATAGTTTTGTCCATCTTTTCCGATAAATAAAAGCTTTTCTGATTTGGTCTTCATATTGGTCTTAAATTTGTTGTTTTACGTTATCAAATGCTCCATTCTAGTAGCAAACAACTCCCATTCTCTCGAATTCTGAGGATAATAGGTTTTAAAGTTAAAGCTGTTTTTTACAATCTGATGTCCCTCCCTTATATTTTTTATTTTTTTATCTGTTACTGCTTGCTGAATAATATTTCCGATTGCTGTAGCCTCTGTTAGCCCGGTCACAACCTCTACATTCAGAGCATCTGCAATAAATTGATTTAACTGTTCGTTGCGGCTTCCCCCTCCTACTACCGAAAGATATTTAATCGTTCTGCCGGAACACTGCTCCAATTTCTTCATCACAAAATGATATTTCACTGCCAGTGATTCGAGAACACAGCGAACCAACTCTCCTTTAGTCTGAGGTACAGATTGATCTGTCCGCTTGCAATACGATTGTATGGCATCTTTCATAGATGAGGGAATGGCAAAATCAGGATCGTCGCTATTGATAAGGCTTCCGAAAGGTTTACACTTTTCACATTCCGACAATAGGTATTGGTAAGAACATCCTTCATCATTCTTCTCCCATTCGGCTATTAATTGTTGAAGTATCCACAATCCCGAAATATTACGCATAAACAGGATCTTTCCAACCCCACCTTCGTTCGTAAATTCGTTATCCATAGCCTCCTGCGTCAAAATCGGGTTGTCCGTTTGTATCCCTAGCAGAGACCATGTTCCCGAACTAAGAAAAGCCCATTCTTCTCCATCGAACGGAATAGCAGCAATCGCACTCGCCGTATCATGCGACCCGACGGCAAATACTTTAGTATTTTGGGTATTCGTTTCTTGTGCAATATCATCGGTAAGATTTCCGACTAGAGAACAAGGCTCAATAATATTTTTGAAAAGATATAAAGGAAGATTCAACTTATCGAATAGTGACTTTTCCCACGTTCTTGTTTTAGCATTTACCAGCTGCGAAGTGGAGGCTATTGTATATTCATTATACATATTACCTGTAAGATAAAAATTTATCAGATCAGGAATAAATAATAAACCATCGCCAATAGCAAGAGCCTGAGCGTTCTGCTCTTTCATACTCAGCAACTGGAAAACGGTATTGATCTCCATTTGCTGAATACCTGTGATAGCATACATGTCTCTTTTAGAAATGATAGCCTCCGCTTTTTGAGAAACACCTTGCGTACGGCTATCCCTATAACATACGGGATTGGACAATAATCTTCCCGCTCTGTCTATCAACCCAAAATCAACGCCCCATGTATCAACAGCAAGACCCTGTAAATCATACCCCTTCTTTACGGCCAAATAAATGCTCTGTTTTACATTTTGGAATAACGACAAGAAATCCCAGCACAATGTATTTCCCAATTTTACAGGAACATTTCCAAAGCGGTAGATCTCATCTAGGCAAATACGTCCGTCCACTATTGTTCCTACAATAGCCCGTCCACTTCCTGACCCTAAATCCAGAGCCAAATACGCCATGTTATTATTTTTGTGTTTTTCCTAAAATATAAACTTCCAAATCGCGAATTTCATCATCGCTCAAGATATCATAATTTCCTTCACCTGCACGCACAATAATGCGACATGCCAGTTCGAGGAAAACCGCTTTCTGAAAAGCATCATCAAAGTCTTTTCCACACACAGCCTGCCCATGTTTACTCATCAACACGCAATCATGATCTGTCAGAGCATGTGTAACAGCATCTGCCAGCTCCTTCGATCCGGGACGATAATATGGTATAACCGCAATCTCTTTGCCGCAGTAGCAAGGAACTTCGGCAACTACATTAAAGCTTTTCGGCTTGTTTTTCATACAAGATACAATTGTCGCAAATTCTGACTGAAAGTGTAGTACCACATTCATATCCTTACGCTGACGTAAAACTCCGAGATGAAAAACACTTTCCATCGATGGCTTAGGACCATCGACACGCATACCTGTGGAGATATTGCAGATAGCGACATTTTCTTTGGTAATACGTGGCAACCACGAACCTGTACCCGAAACCAGAGCTAAATCTTTATTCACTCTCCACGACAAATTACCACTGCTACAAAGCTGTAGACGTTCTTGTCCTACACGATGAGCAGCTTCTATAAACCGTTCTATATATTCACTATTTATCATACTGTTTTTTATTGTCGAAGGTACAAAAAACTATTTATAAAGAGGACCATAAACCTGGCAAGCTCGATAATCAGCTCCTTCTTTATCCATCCCGAAAGCAGACCATGCGGCGGGGCGATAAATATCATCCGAAGATACATTATGCATACAAACAGGGATACGAAGCATAGAAGCCAACGTTATCAAATCGGCTCCGATATGTCCACTGCTGATAGAACCATGATTGGCTCCCCAGTTGTTCATCACGGAATATACATCTTTAAAATTAGGATCATCGGTCAGGCGAGGAACAAACCAAGTGGTAGGCCATCCTTTATCTGTACGCTCATCCAAAATTTTGTGTACATCCGGATCTAGATCTACAGTCCACCCTTCGGCTATTTGCAATACCGGACCCAATCCTTTTATGAGGTTCAGTCGAACCATGGTACATGGCATTCCACCACGAGTAAGAAATTTAGAAGAAAAGCCTCCTCCACGGAAATACTCACGGTTGGCAGGCATCCATGTAGTAGCATCTAAACATGACTCGGCTTCGGCTTGTGAAATATCCCAAAAAGGTTTCATTACAGGTTTTCCTGTCTCATCGCTTTGGCGACCACTCCCATCCAGAGACGCAGCACCGGAATTGATTAGATGAATCATGCCGCCTGAAGCTAAACCTTCTAACTTTTTCCCTGTCACTCGTTCTACAGCCTCAGGACTCCAATAAGTACGCACATCGGCAAAAATCTGAGCGGTATTTGTCAAAAGATAACCAAACAACATTGCCGTACCATTCAGCGAATCATTTTCTGTAGCTAATATATATGGTGCGCGAATACCTGTCCAATCGAAAGAGGAATTGAGGATAGCCTCTGTAAAATCGCCGTTAGGATAAAAATCTGTCCATTGGCGTTGCCCCTGAAAGCCTGCGGCAAGAGCATTATGCCCTAAAGCCTCTTCTCCGAATCCCATTTCTTTCAGCTTAGGATTGCCTATCATCAGATCTCGAACAATCAATGTCATTTTTACAATGAATTCCCAATCCTTATCATTTGCCGCACGATCTTTTTTCAAATCGTCCCGGTTTATCGTGTCTTTGCCTTCTTTACAGTGGGTCTTCGCCCAAGCTAAGGCTTTTTCATATTCTTCTTTATCGTATATCCCTTGTGTCATTCGGCGAATAATTTCTACCTCGTCTACACTCTCGCAACGCATACCTAAATAATCTTCAAAAAAATCGGTATTAACTACCGAACCGGCAATACCCATACACACCGAACCGATGGAAAGATAAGATTTACCTCGCATAGTTGCTACAGCCAATGCAGCTTTAGCAAAACGCAACAACTTCTCTCTTACATCGCCAGGTATTTCGGTAGTACCTCCATTCTGAACATCATGTCCATAGATACCAAAGGCAGGTAATCCTTTCTGTGCATGTCCGGCAAGGACTGCAGCCAGATAGACTGCCCCGGGACGTTCCGTACCATTAAATCCCCAAACAGCTTTGATTGTATGCGGCTCCATATCCATCGTTTCGCTACCGTAACACCAGCACGGAGTAACTGAAATCGTTATCCCCACTCCCTCTCTACGAAACTTCTCGGCACAGGCTGCACTCTCTGCCACACGACCAATTGTGGAATCTGCAATAACACACTGAATAGGCGACCCGTCGGGATAACGTAAAGTAGAGGTTAGCAAGTCTACCACACTTTTTGCCATATTCATTGTTTGGTTCTCAAGAGATTCTCGAACCCCTCCCATGCGTCCATCGATAGTAGGACGAATACCGATTTTAGGCCATTCACCTTGAAATCTTTTCCCAGCCATATATTTTAGATTTTAATGGTTTATTACTATATTTTGGTTTTATATTCAATAAATAAACAGGAGATTGTGTTTTCTTTGATTGAATTAGATTTTTAATTGTTACAAGCTTACCACCGGTTTCCATATCCTTACTATTATAAATAGGGGTGGTGATACTATAATTATATCTTAAGGAATTAAATTCAAAGACATTGAATCTAACATTAAAGAAATATCAGATAAAAAGTTAATTAGAATGAGCTTTTTTTTCATTCGGTCAGCATCCACTCTATTACAACGACTTATAACTCCAAATATATATTTCAGATACTCAACAAGCTTTCATTTTTCCGATGAATGAATAGTACTATTTCGACATTAGGCAGTTTTCATTTCGTTTTTTAGCCTCTATTTCCAGCCCTTATTATATTAATTGGCACAAACGAGAAAGCATATACAACTAATTATCAGACTATTCACCACAACAAAATCATATCCTTTATACTTTTCAAAGAGAATTAATTGCATATGAAAATAAATTTTATATGCAATTC
>NZ_JAIXHZ010000035.1:0-10320 GCF_043392705.1 Dysgonomonas sp. Shenzhen-Wh21 | reverse complement strand
TTATAGAAAGACCTGTGCTTTCTACTGTTATTTCTGTCATCATTGTAGTATTAGGTATTATTGGGTTGGCAACGTTGCCAATAGAACAATATCCGGATATTGCACCTCCGACAGTACAGGTTCAGGCTACCTATCCGGGTGCAAATGCGGATGTGGTATTGAATAGTGTGGTTATTCCCCTCGAAGAACAGATAAACGGTGTGGAAGGGATGACATATATGACATCGTCAGCCAGTAATGGTACGGCTACCATTAAGATACTCTTTAAGCAAGGTGTTAATCCGGACATTGCATCTGTAAACGTACAAAATCTAGCTGCACGTGCTACACCGTTGCTTCCGCAAGAGGTGACTCAGCTAGGGGTAATTGTATCAAAACAGCAGAATAGTACACTATTAGGTTTGACTTTGAGCACAAATAACCCTGATTATGATGGTCAATTCCTTCAGAATTATGCTAACATTAACATCTTACCTCAGATAAAGCGTGTATATGGTGTTGGTAATGCCAGTGTGTTTGGCGCAAGGGACTACTCGATGCGTGTTTGGTTAAAGCCTGACGTAATGGCTGCATATAAGATTTCTATACAAGAGGTTTCAGCAGCATTAGTAGATCAAAATATAGAAGCAGCACCGGGTGAATTGGGGCAAAATAGTGATCAGTCGTTCCAATATACGATGAGATATACAGGAAAACTGAAAACCGAAGAAGAATTTGGTAATATCATATTACGCTCTCAAGACGGACAAATTTTGAGATTGAAGGATATCGCTAAAGTTGAGCTGGGTTCGTTGAGTTATAGCGTTGTTTCAGAAACAGACAAGAATCAGTCTGTATTTATAATGATCAACCAGACTGCAGGATCAAATGCCCAGGAGGTTATTAAGAATGTTAAGGCTGTATTGAATGATGCAGAAAAAACATTGCCTTCGGGAGTTAAGATTAATTATATAATGGACTCCAGTGAGTTTTTGGATGCGTCTATAGAGAAAGTAATCCATACGTTGATTGAAGCCTTTATATTGGTGTTTATAGTCGTGTTTGTATTCTTGCAGGATATAAGATCTACTCTTATTCCCGCTATAGCTGTTCCTGTTGCCATTATCGGTACGTTCTTCTTCTTGCAGGTGTTTGGGTTCTCTATAAATCTATTAACACTGTTTGCTCTCGTGTTGGCTATCGGTATTGTGGTGGATGATGCTATTGTCGTCGTCGAGGCGGTACATGCGCAGCTCGATGCCGGAGAAAAAGATCCGAAAGTAGCTACGATGACCGCTTTGAAAGAAATTGCACCTGCCATTATATCTATTACACTTGTAATGTCGGCGGTGTTTATTCCGGTCAGCTTTATTGGAGGAACTTCAGGTGTATTCTTCAAGCAGTTCGGGCTAACTCTTTCTATTGCAATTCTTATCTCGGCGGTCAATGCATTGACTTTGAGTCCGGCTTTGTGTGCTCTCTTTTTGAAGCCACATGATGAGGAGCATAAGAGCAAAAGTTTCATCCAACGCTTCTATTATTACTTTAATATGACTTTCAACAGTGCGACTCAAAAGTACAAGAAGAGTCTTCACTTCCTTGGAAGAAAAGGACATCGTTGGATTACAGTAGCTATAATCATCGTATCGTCAGTTGTTTTATTCGGATTGATGAAGCTGTTACCTACAGGTTTTGTGCCTAATGAAGATAGTGGTGGTGTACTTGCCTTTGTAACATTACCTCCGGGATCTTCTTTGGAGAGAACAGATTCTGTTGTTGGCGAGGTTGTTAAAATAGCTCATGATATAGAAGGTGTTAAGAGTGTTACAAACATTACAGGGGTTAACTTTATGGCTGGTATGAACAGTTCTTACGGTACCCTAGTAGTGAAAATGGAACCTTGGAATGACCGTAAATTGTCAACAAACGAAGTATCTGCAATCCTCAAAGAAAAGACAAGCAAGATAAAGGGTGCGACCTTCTTCTTTGTGGCCACTCCAACCCTTCAAGGTTTTGGGTTGGGAGCAGGGGTTGAGATGCAATTGCAAGACCGTACGGGAGGTGATATCAACAAATTTAATGATGTTGCTCAAAATATCCTTCAAAAACTGCGGGCTAGGAATGATGTTGTCCTTATGGCCATGACCAACTTTAACCCTGCTTTCCCTCAGAAAGAGATATCTGCCGATTTGCCAAAGATAAAAGCAGCCGGTCTTACTCTTAGTGAAGTAATGGGATCATTGCAGGCTTATGTAGGTAGTTCATATGCTTCAACGTTCAACTTGTATGGAAAACAATTTAGGGTGGTACTGCAAGCATCTCCTGAATATAGAAGAAAATGGGATGATCTGAGTGGTTTGTTTGTGAAGACAAAATCCGGAGAGATGGCTCCAATTACAGAATTTCTTCATGTAGAAGATATTGTAGCTCCTCCAACATTGAGCCGATTCAATATGTATTCATCTATCGACTTGACCGTTATACCTAACCTAATTGATGGAAAGAGTACCGGTGACGTATTACGTCTATTGGAAGAATGGTCTCAAGATAAATCTATTTTCCCTGATGGGTATACTTTCGAATATTCAGGTATGACTCGAGAGGAGGCTGGTAGTGGAAGCCAAACAATATTAATATTTGGCATTTGTTTGATATTCGTTTATTTATTGCTGTCTGCCTTGTACGAAAGTTATATTATACCATTGGCCGTGTTATTCTCTTTGCCGGTGGGTCTTGCCGGAGTATTTATATTCTTGATGATATTCGGTCTTTCGCGAGGAATTGTAAATAACATATACGTCCAAATATCGATGATTATGTTAATCGGGTTGCTGGCAAAGAATGCTATCCTTATTGTGGAATATGCATTACAGCGACGTCAGCAAGGTATGAGTATTGTGGAAGCTGCCGTAAACGGAGCTGTAGCACGTCTTCGCCCGATCTTGATGACTTCCTTTGCTTTCATTGCAGGTATATTACCACTGATGTTTGCATCAGGAGCAGGAGCTATCGGTAACAGATCGATCGGTATTAGTGCTGTAGGGGGTATGTTTATTGGGACTATGCTTGGGGTACTAGTTATTCCTTCCCTATATATTATATTCCAGACAATACAGGATAAGATAAGTAAATCGGGTATGATTAACTCTAATGATGAGTTTATTAATAAAAACCAATAACAATGAAGAGAAAATATATAAAAGGTGTAGTTCTGTTGGGAGTAATACTCTCAATGGGATTCACCTCCTGCGGAATAGTAAGTAACTATAAAGCTCCTGAAATAGACTCGCAAGATATGTTTAGGGGAGAAAATCCCACAGATACTACTACGATTGCAAATATCCCGTGGAGGGAATATTTTACAGATCCTGCCCTTCAGGCTCTTATTGATGAAGGATTGGCTAATAACTTTGATCTGAGAATAGCTTATACCAGAATCCAACAAGCTGAAGCAGGTCTGGTGGTTGCTAAATCTGCGTATTTCCCAACTATAGCTTTAGCCGGTCAGGTGACGCACACTCGGGGAAGTATTAAAAACGGAAAAGAGAGGGTCTTAGGATATGAAACCGGGACTCAGTTTGGATTGGGTTTTGCCGTACAATGGGAAGCCGATCTTTGGGGAAAACTTAGTAGTAAGTCGAGAGCTCAGTATGCTAATTTGGTTAGTACACATGCTTATCGTAACTTGATACAGACATCATTGGTTGCCAATATCGCAACTACTTATTATTCCCTATTGGCTTTGGATGAGCAACTGAAGATTACAAAGGAAACCATAGGTTTGCTTAAAGAATCTACGGCTACTATGACGGACATGATGCAGGCTGGATTGCTCAACCGTGCAGGTGTTAAACAGAGTGAAGCGTTGTTGTATAATACGCAAGTTAGCGTGCCTACACTTGAGAGCCAAATAAGAAAATTGGAGAATTCTCTTTCTGTTCTTGTTGGTCGCAAGCCAGGTCCGGTATATAGAACTGCTATCAAAGATCAACCTGTTCCTTCTCATTTGCAATATGGCATACCAGCTCAAATGTTGGCGAAGCGTCCTGATGTAATTCAAGCTGAAATGGGATTCAGATATGCATTTGAAATGAGGAATGTTGCTCAGCGATCTTTGTATCCTTCATTAACATTGGGTACGTCAACAATAGGTTATGCTTCTAATACATTGTCTCAGTTTTTTCAACCAGCCAATATATTAGCTAATATAGTAGGAGGCTTAACGCAACCTATTTTTGCAGGAAATCAGTTGAGAGGACAATATAAAGTGGCTAAAGCTCAACAGGAAGAAGCACTGTTAACATTTGAGCAAACAGTCTTAAAAGCAGGACAAGAAGTTTCTGATATAATGTATACTTACGAATCATCGTTACGTAAAAACGAAGATAGAGCAAAACAAGTGGAAGCTCTCTTTACTGCAGTGGATGATACTAAAGTGTTGCTTAAAGCCGGAGAGGCGAATTATACAGAGGTGCTAAACGCGGAGCAAAATCTGTTGCAAGCACAACTTGGACAGGTAAATGATAAGCTCGAACAGCTTCAGGCAACTGTTAATTTATACAGGGCGCTTGGAGGAGGTGTAGAGTAATACAATCTGATACATACCAAATATTAATAAGGATATTCGTGATGAATATCCTTATTTTTTGTACCTATATTTCCTTAATTTAACTCCAAAAAGTATTCTTGTTTAAGATTTGGCAGTCCTATTTTTTTATTGTAACTTGCCTCCTGAACAACGACATAGAGCAAAATTGAAGACAAATAAAGCTCATAATTATATAAAAAGGAATAGTTAAAAAATACAGGAGTGAAAGAATCATTCCTCTACCTTTTGTTTTATAGTCAAGGATTTTTATTGAATGAATTTATGTGAACTGACACTCTCTACAAATACTTCAAGCAATCACCTCATGGATGTAAAGTTGAATAGCAACTACTTAAAGTTTTATTTATTAATATTTTAAGGATAAAGCGATTTCGTTGTATTTACTATACTCAAATGAAATAAATGAAAAATGAGACAAGATAATAACCTACATAAGCTGCTAAACTTATTTTTAATAACCTTAATTGCTTTGATCTTACTTATTTGGTTTTGGACAAAATGAGATTTAATACGTATCGACATTAAGCCCCTCTCAGTTAACGAAGCATGGCAAGGCAAAAGATATAAGATTAAAAAATATAAACAATACGAAAATGCTTTACACTGGCTTCTTCCTAAAATAACAATACCCGAACCATCCTATAAAATATACTTCAGATTCGGATTTAGTAACTCCCTTTCCGACTGGGAAAATCTGGAAAAAACCAACTCAATATACTCCTTCCCTTTTTTACAATCTCGGTTTTACCGAATTGTCTCAACAAACATTTCTACAAATACAAAACCCATTGAAAAACTATTGTTAATCAATGGGCTTGTAGAAGCGATAGTGCGCACGGCGAGACTCGAACTCGCACATCCTTACGGAAACTACCCCCTCAAAGTAGCGTGTCTACCAATTTCACCACGTGCGCTTGCTTTAAAACAAAAAAATGCGACCTTTGTCACATTTGAGCGAAAGACGGGATTCGAACCCTTATCCGCTATATTGTTGAAAATAAACATTTTCCAAAATTAACTTAAAGACTAAGTAGCGGTTTAGTTACTTATTTCTGTCTTAGATTGTCATACAAGCGTCCTCTGCAACCTGTTTTTCTTTTCGGGTTCAAAAGTAGTCTCTTTTTTTTAATTATGCAAGCCTTTATTGCTATAATATTCTTATTCTCTATAGATTCATTGTAAATCAGGAAATAGTATATTTGTCCATTTGTAAAAATAGATTAACATTTGGATAATCCTTCTTAATAATATTTGTACTTTTGTCAAAGTTTTTTTGTTGTAAATTGTATAATTACAAGAACATGACGATAAAAATTCTTTCGGCTTATCATGGTGATTCCATTTTAGTATCTTTTGGTTACAAAAATGAATTAAAGCACATCTTAATTGATGGAGGACCAGCATGCGCCTATGAATCCATAGATAAAAGAACCAAGCAGAAGGTTTCCGGGGATTTAAAAAAAGTTATTCAGAAAATTGCTGATAACGGACAAAAAATAGATCTACTTATTGTTACCCATATCGATTGTGATCACATAGATGGAATATTAAGCTGGTTTGAGGATGAAAAATTTGATAAAGACCTAATCGTGAAGGTCTGGTTTAACTCGGGGAGCACAATCTCTGAATTTTTCAATCAACCAGTTATTCAGGAAAATTTTATAGCTATTTCTCCATATGTGACAAGACAAACAGGTATATCCCAAGGAATCCAGTTTGAAAGTTTGATAAAAGAATCCGGTTGGGATAAAAAACTGATTAAATCCGGAGATATCTTTGATTTTTATGGATTGGAATTCTATATACTATCACCTAATATAGAAAACCTTAAGAAATTACTCGTAAAATGGAATTTTAAGAGTAATACTCAGACTTCTTCTAAATCAACTGATTATGAAAGAACAATTACTGAATTAATTAAAAATGATAAATTTACATCGGATAAATCAATCCATAATGGCAGTTCTATTGCCTTTCTATTAAAGTGGAACGAAAAGAATTTCCTATTTTTGGGAGATGCTTTTGAGGAAACAGTAATAGAAAGCCTTAAAAAGTTGGGATACACAACAGAAAATAAATGTTCCGCAGAAATGGTAAAGTTATCCCACCATGGCAGTAAAGCCAATACTAGTCTCCGATTATTAAAACTTATCGATTGTAAGATTTATGTAATATCAACTAATGGAGAACAACACGGTTTGCCAGATAAAAGTTGTATGTCTAGAATTATAACAATGAATAATAATCCTGTATTACTTTTTAATTATCCAAAGCTCATAACGGAAATATTTAATGAAATAGATTATAGGGAACACAAATTTACAGCAAAGCCAGTTTCTTTAATTGAATATCAAAATGACAGACAATATATCAAATAGACTTAGATCGCTGACCGTAAAAGTGAATCAGGGAAGTGGTTGCCTCTTCCAACCATTTACTACCGATTATTCTTATATTCTGACAGCTAGGCACGTTATAAAAGATGTAGCGACAACCGCCATTACAATAGAATGGAAAACAGCTGATAGAGCAATAATTCTAGAATTGCTTGAACCTCCTTACTATGATGAAGATGATAAAATGAGGGATGGAGCGGCTATAATTAAAGTAAAGAGAATAGATATTGAAGATATATTGCCCGTTTATAAAAAGGAACTAAATTTCGATGAATCCAATTATAAACTATGTGGATATCCATTAAAACGGAGAAAAGAGAATGATTCATATCGCTCAAATGATATAAAGTTAAAAGAAGATCGATTAGATAACTTCCTTGAAGCCGAAATTCAAGGAAGACCAATCTTTAAAGAAGTAGAGGGAATGTCGGGTGGTGGAATCCTACGAGAGGCTGGATGCAATATTGAATTAATTGGTATCCAGTCAGAAATGGCAGCAAAAGATGATGATGAGATTTTAGGCCGTACAAATCTTATTCCGATGAACTTATTTCATGATCTGATAGAGAAGAAAGGTTTGTCTCCCTTGATTCCGTCCTACTTAGCGTGTTTTTCCCATTTAAAACAGTTTATATTTCCTCTCAATAATTTGGAATCTACAAATATACCTCTTAAAGACTACCTATCAAGTCGTGTGAAATCGAAATTCTGTGAATCAGTTTTTCCCCACCAGTTACTAGAAAAATATAAAGAAAATCTGTTGATCTCAGGGCATTCTTCTGCAAATCTGTTTAATAAACATTTATGGATTAGTTTTTTAGAGTTTATAGTGATTAATTTAATGAGAGAGCCGACGGAAGATATTTCTATTGAATCTATAAACGACTATTTATCTAAGAATAAATTTTTATTCGGGATCTCAGACAAATGGCAAGATCTTATTCAGGATATTTATAAGTCGAACCTAAAAGGGTTGACTAAGGGGGGGAATATTATAATTAGTACGGATATAGATAAAATGCCGACTCTCGTGAGTATTCCAAAGACAAGCGTTGCCAATATTGCAAAAGTTCAGCCTGATGATGAAAAATTACAAATTGATTCAGGAATTGATATATTTAAGGATTTCGGACTTTTTCATATTTACAAATATCAAAGAGATCTTATAGATAAACAGTTTGAATATTCAAATGATTTTTCATCAATTCCCCAATTTTTTAAAGATAAAATGAATGACACATTCTCTATTGGATAGTATAAAAGAAGTCGAAATTTTAAAAGACGAGTTTAAAGACTTCAGTATAAACGTTGTTGAAGTACAGTCCTTACATAACGCAATTGTTACTTTTACCCTTTTTCCTGATGAAAATTCGTTGAAAGACAATTGGGAAAAAATCACTAACTCTATTGCCGCTTGCATTCAGGGACAAACTGACGATGTATTCATAAAATGGAACTTATACTTACTGTTGCTTTGTAGAACAGTTGTTTCTAAAGAAATAAAATATGAAATAGAGAATGATAAATTCTGTTGTAGAAAGATCGTTATAGAAAATTTTTTCAAAGAAGATCTGTCAGATAAGACAAAAAACGAATTAATTTCCTCCAAAATAACCATGGAAGATATTGGTTTCAACTCTACAGAATCAAAATTCGCGACCAACTATATTGGAAAAACTTCATTATGGAGTATTATAAAAAATAATTTGAATATTTCTCGTAAAGGGAAAAACGACATTGAGACAATCTTAACCCAGATGATACAAACCTATGAAAATAAAAAAAGTTGAGATACAAGGATTCAGGGCATATCGAGACGCAAAAGATTCTACATATAATTTTATGTTAAGTGATGGCCAGTGTGCAGATTTTATTTCAATATATGCACCTAATGGCTTTGGGAAAACATCTTTTTACGATGCAGTGGAATGGGGTATGACAAATAACATCAGCCGCCTTCTAAAACGGGAAAAGGAAAATGCAGTTGTAGCAAAAGAAGAAAGAAAAAAGGATCTCGGACCTAATGGAGAAAAGAAAAAGCAGTTTATTCTCAGAAACCGGGATTTTGGTGAAACTAATAATGCATATGTAAGAATAGAAACAACGCTTCAAGGTGAAGATTACAGCCCTACCAGACAGATACCAGAAGTATCTAAAAGAGGAGGAACTGATTTTGGATTCAATGAAAAAGACACTTTTAAAAAAATGACTTTCTTTAGAGATGTTATTCTGTCTCAAGACTGGATTGATGCTTTCTTAAGAGAAGATACAGCTGAAGACAGATACCAGAAGTTTATGGATTATTTTGTTGATAAAGAAATCGATATATATTATAAATATCTGGTAAGTTTGATAAAAGAAAATCAAAATCAGATAGATAAAATAAAGGAAAGAATAACTGAACTATCAAAAATTCCATTTGAAGCAGCAGATAATAAAATTATTGAAACGACAAACTCTCAAATTGAAACCCTCATATCCTTAGGGGAGAACTTAAATAAGATCGATATTTATTTCAACGAACAAATAAAGAGAGATTTGGAGAAAACAATCAATAACCGCGTTATTGAAGCCAACAATCATATTGAAGAACTCACCTCTTTATCTAAGGAAATCAACGGCCATGAGTCTAAAATTGATTTGCATTTTGAACGGAAGAAACAACATGACAGTATATTTTCAGAAATAAATCTATTAAAGGAGAGTCAAAAAAGGATTAAAGAAAAAGACTCTTTGACAAATCAAATCAACAATCTAAGGAGCGACATTGAGAAGATCAACGATCAAAAGAAATATATTTATGAGATTCTAAGAATTTATCCTGTCTATCAACAGGTAAAAGAGAGAATCATTGAAGAAAATAAAAACCGAACAGAATATATTTCGAGCCTAGAAGTCAAAAATGCGGAAGCTGAAACAATAAAAAATAATATTCATAATCAGCAAAAAGAAATAAAGAAACTAAATGACAGCAATATCAATATAGAGGCTCTAATTGGAGACATCCCTAATATATATACGAAAATTCGCTCATTGAATGCTGAAATTAAAGAAAAACTAGATGAAAAGAACTTATTAGAAAAAGGTAAACTTCAGGAATATCTTTTGCTTTCAACTAAACATGAAAGTTTAAAAGAAATAATAAAACAGAATCTATCCTTTTTTGACAGCGGCTCATTTGCCGGTATTGAAGGACTATCTGAAGAAAAGCGCAAGAATATACTTCAAATAGAACTGGTTATTCGTGAAATTGAGATCTCTAGTAATCTAATAAAAGATTATGAGAAGAAAATTACAGATGAAATTCGGATCCAAAAAGATGTTAAGTCTCTGATT
>NZ_JAIXHZ010000034.1:0-6904 GCF_043392705.1 Dysgonomonas sp. Shenzhen-Wh21 | reverse complement strand
AGAATCTTTACTGGCAATTGGTTTCTTTGTATGAAAAAAGAAGAACTTTGGATGTTATAGACAGTCAGGTAGATCAGTTGTCGAAGATAGAGATAGATGATGTATTGAAAAAAGCAGAAGTTGGACGCATAGGTACACACAATGAAAATGGGTATCCATATGTTGTCCCTGTACATTTCATCGTCTATGATGAAAAAATATATATCCACGGACTAATCAAAGGACAAAAGATTTCAAACTTGACTAAAAATGATAAGGTTGGATTTGAAGTGGATGAAATGGGTGCAATCATTCCTGATAACGAAAATGTTTGTGACACAAATACTGCATTCAGAAGTGTAATCATCTTAGGTACAGCCAAAATTGTGGAAGATAAATCGCTCAAAGAAAATGTACTACATGCTGTTGTTTCAAAATATACCCCTCAATTATCTCATTTGAGCTTTCCTGAAAAAATGCTGAAAGCAACGGGTATTATAGAGATAGATCCAATTGAAATTACAGGGAAATATTATAAATAAAAGGACATTTAATAAAAAATGTCCTTTTACCATCAAGGGATTTTGTAACAATCTAGATATTTTAATTCATTATCAATGAAATGAATTATTATATAAGATCATACAGCCCTATCAAAACAGGTATTAAATAAAAAAAATTAGCGCCCGGTTACTTGCAAATACTCAATCCGTTTCTTTTGATAATTAGCATACGATTCAACATACTTATCTCGATTTTGCTGTAATAATGTTTGAGCATCTAATACATCCGTAAGGGTTACTGTGCCCACTTTATAATACTGATTATTAAGACGCAAGTTTTCTGTAGATTGCTCAACACCATCTTTTGCCAACAATATTTGCTTATAAGTATTATCCAATTCATTTTTTACATTCTGCATTTGTAACAACAGTTGTTCTTCTATATCTATCTTATTGTTTAATGCTATCTTTTCTTGTATTTTCTGCTGCTTGATAGCATGAGAACCACCCCACCATCCGGAGATTGGAATATTGACAGAAACAAAAACGGCCCCATTCGTATTCCATTTATCCATAAAGTTATCTCTGGAATATGTTGCACCAACAGCCACTGTGGGTAAATAATCAGCTCTTTTTATTTTAGTCTGCAGCTTCGAGGCTTCTACATTTTTATCAAGGAGTTTTGCTTCTGCTCTATTGGGTAAAACATTTTTATGATCCACGTAATATTTCATAGGCGATTCAACGTCTTCAATATTAGGAACCTGTATATCTAAAGAATCTGCTGAACTCAAATCCATAGCCATTTGCTGACACAAAGACATTTTCACCAATTTGATATTATTATCTAGATTAATACGATTACTTACGACTTCATTCTTTTTTAATTTTACCTTCAAAACATCATTATTGGTAATCATTCCTGTCTTATAAGACAACTCTACATCTTTCAACAACTGATCTACCTGACTGTCTATAACATCCAAAGTTCTTCTTTTTTCATACAAAGAAACCAATTGCCAGTAAAGATTCTCTGTATTCAGCAACATATCATTTTCGGATAGTTTAGCCTGATATTGGCTTACCTGAATTCCTAAGTCAGCCAATTTATTGCCATTGATTATTTTGCCTCCGGCAAAGATCGGTTGCGTCGCTGTAATACCAGCACTCATACCATTTTTAAGAAATCCGATCGGGGCTCCTCCCATGTTCATCGTAACCAAAGGATCTTTAGCCGAGAATCCAAATGCTGAAGCACTGACCGATGGGAAATAATTAGTAAATGCATCCTTTTTAGTTTCTTTGGATGATTCGATTTCCAACCGACTATTTTTAATTTTTCGATTGTTCTCGATAGTCAATTGCTTACAGTCTTCGAGACTATACTTCGTCTGTGCAGATATAAATACAGTTATCATACACATTGTTACTATTGTTATATATTTTTTGATCATAATTGTTCGGTTTCGTCTTTAGATATATTTTTATCTTCATGCTTATAAATTAGCCAATAAGCAAGGGGTAATAATGTAAGGATGAATATCATGGAGAAAATAGTTCCAAAACTGATAACTGTTCCCATCGGACACCAAAGTGGGCTCTTACTTATGATCATAGGAATAACCCCCATAGATGCAGCAGCTGATGTAAGGAATATAGGGCGCATCCGTCGTTTTCCGGCCTCCAAAGATGCTTCAAATACTGTTTTACCATGTTTATGCCTTAACTCTTCGGTGTAATCGTACATAATAATTCCATTACGAACGATAATACCAATTAGGCTCACAATTCCCAACACAGCCGTTATACTAAAGTCTACATTCATCACCTTTAAACCAATAGCCGCACCAAAAATGCTCAAAGAGGTAGAAGCCAAAACGAGTGTAGCTAAACTTATCTTTTTGAAGTGAAACACAAGTATGAAAAAGATGATAACGATTGAGATAGAAAGAGCTTTAATCAACTTTGGCATTGTCTCGCCATCAGATTCCTTTACTCCTCCATATGAAATAGAAACACCTTTAGGTAATGATTTTGCAGTGACTGCATTCACAATCTCCTCCACCTTTGGTTGAACCAGTCCCGATCTTTCGCCTCTCTTTAGATCAACGAAAACCGATAGGGTGCGTACTCCGTTTCTTCGGTTGATTTGACCCTCAGTCCAGTTTGCTGAAACATCAGCTATCTGGCGTAAAGGGACACTAGGTGATAATAAACCTGCAACATACTCATTCGATACATCCTCGGCCACAGGATCTTTATTCTCCCATTTCGATTTCAATACAACAGGCAATGAATAATCATTTTCCCAGATATTAGTGATTGGTGTTCCCCCGAAACGAGAAGCCAAACCCAACGCCAAAGTTCCTTCATTTACGCCCAACCGATTGGATTCTACAGGGTCTAGTGTTATTTTTATACCGGGCAACGGCTCCTCATAATTTGTATAAATTCTGATCGGTTCATCCAGTTTCTTTAATTTAGTCATTAAAGTGTCTGCCACTTTCTTCAGATCGGCTATATTCTCTCCCGATATACGAACGTCAATGTCAGCATCTACTGATTCATACTCTAATTGTTTGAATTTTACAAAAGCATTCGGATAATGATAGGCATATTGAGTGGAATACTTATCCAACAACAATTCTGTATCTTCATTCGATGTTGTATTTACAATAAACTGAGCAAAATTAGGTCCTCCCACTTTTGGTGCATAAGCTGTCTGAAAACGAGGAGATCCCGTTCCAATAAAAGACGTTACAGAAACAACAGTTTTCTCCTTCCTCAAAACCTTTTCAAGATCCTGAGCTATTACTTCTGTCTGTTCCAGAGAGCTGCCGTTCGGTAAATATATTTCAACTGCAAACTGATTCCGTTCAGCTATAGGCATGAGCTTCTGTGGAACATTGACAAACATGTAAATACCCGATATGATAGAAATGATACCTATCGTAAGAGATATCTTCGGGTATTGAAATACTTTTTCCAATAGCCAATTATATCCGTTTTGTAATTTATCTAAGAATGTTTCTTTCTGCTTCTTACCGGGCTGATGTAATCCATTGCGTATAAAGAAATATTGCAGAAAAGGTATAAAAAGAACAGCCACAGCCAAAGATACACCCAACGTAATAAGTACAGTCCAAGGAAAGAGCTTTACAAAGTCGAGAAACTGTCCTGTAAGCATCGCTAAGAATGGAAAGAACGTGAGGCTGATTGCAAGTGTTGCCGAGATGATGGCTTTAGCATATTCTTTGGCACTTTCTATCGATGCCTGCCAACGAGGAATACCATGATCCAATTTTTCAAGATAGATGTCTACAACTACGATCGAATTATCTACAATCATACCCAATACCACGATTAGGGCAGCCAATGTAACCGTATTAAGCTCCATACCAAAAGCAAGCATCAACCCTAAAGATATAAAGATAGATATAGGAATGGAAGATGCCGCAACGCCGGCAACCCGTAAGGGTAATAATATCATTGTTACGAGTATAACAGCTACAATAGCAATCATTAACTCTTTTAGGAAAGTTGTGATAGAATGAGCCACAACTTGAGGTTGATCGGCTACACGATAGATATGAATATCACTAGGAATATCATTCTGGAACTGTTCGAGAACCTTTTCGACATCTTTTCCATATTGAATAACGTTATAGCCTTCACGCATTTCAGTAGATAAAACGAGGCACTTTTTGCCATTATTGGTAGTATAGCTAGTAGGCTTAGGATATTCCCGAACAACTTTCGCTATATTCTTCAATCGGATATGATTTCCCTGAGCATCTGAATAGATGATTTGTTCTTCCAAATCCTTCTCAGATTGATAGGGTCTCTCGATATGTATTGGCACATCCATATCACGATTATCAATCTTACCTGCAGTTGTAATAAATCCCTTCGTGATGAGCGTCTGATACAGGTTCAATATATTAATACCATACGCTGCCAGCTTTTCTTTTTCAACATATATACTTATCTGTTCATTCTGTTCTCCATAACGGCGCAGATTGGAAACAGATTCTATAGTTCGTAAACGGTCTTCGAGATTTTCTAAATATGTTTCCAATTGACGATAAGTTTTGGTCTCCGATTCAAGCGTTATTAGTAATGCCGAAGTATCTCCAAAATCATCATTAGCAATAAGAGCTAAAACACCTGATGGTAATTTGGCTTTGAAAAACATCAATCCATGTTTTATTTTTGACCATACCTCGTCCTTGTTATTTACATCATCATTCAGCTCTACATATACATAGACAATCCCATCTTTAGAATGTGAATATGTTTTCGATTTCTTTACTTCCTTGTATGTAAACAAGAAATTCTCAAGAGGCTTAGCCAACTGCTCCTCTACTTCGACAGAAGTGGCTCCAGGATATACTCCCACTACAACACCCTGACGGATTGTAAATACAGGAAATTCCTGTTTGGGCATCACATTAAGCGCATAAATTCCAAATAAACTTAACACTATTACAATGAGCAATATAATCTTATTATACTTCATTGCCCAGCCGATAATACCAGATTCTGATTTCATATCTTCTTCTTATTTAGCTATTTCGACTGTTACACCAGGACTTACATTCTGATAGCCTTCAATGATTAGGTTATCCCCATCTTGCAGCCCCTCCTCTATTACAACTCCATTGCCGATCAGCTTTCCTTGAATTATTTCTCTATATATAGCCTTATTTTGATCGTCTTTTATCCAGACAAATTGTTTACCTGAAAAGTCTACCTGTATTGCCTTCAATGGAATTATAATATTCTTTCGATCTAAAACTCCTGATGGATTTATTAGATAAGCTTTGCACACCATCCCTGGCATAATCTGTGAATTGGGATTATTTACCTGCACCTTAATATCGTAGGTATGTGATAACGGATTTGCAGATACTCCTTTCTCCTGAATCTTGCCTTCAAACTCAGCATCATTCAACGCAGATATTTTTATCCGGGAAGATTCACCAATTTTTATTGCTGAAATTTCGTTCTCGGGAATAGCTATTTTTATTTTCACCGAATTTATAGTTACCAAATTATAAATTGGAGTACCAGGAGCGACATTAGCACCTGCTTCTTGATAGCGTTGACTTACTACACCAGATATGGGAGCATACAAATTACAGTCCTGTAAATTCTTACGGGTGATTTGCTCATTAGCTTGAGCCTGCTCTAACTGAGTCTTCGCCTCTATATATTTTATTTCCGGAAGGCTGTTGTTCTTATAAAGAATAGACAAGCGATTATATGCATCTTGTGCCTGATTAAGGGTCGATTTTGCTGCATTGTGCATACTTTCAATAGAACTTGTATTCAATCGGGCTAACAATTGTCCTTTTCGAACATTTTGCCCTTCCTGTACATATACTTGTTCAATATTTCCATTTACTTGAAAACTAACATCAACCGAATTCTCACCTTCTACAGTTCCTATATACTCTTGTTGGTATATATCATCACTATACTTTATTGTTTGTATTTTTACCGGAACAGTTCTAGAATTGGCTTCTTCACTCTTTTTTGCGGAACAGGAAACCATTCCTAAAAATAGAAGACACAATACCGATCTACTAAAAAATAATTTCAATTTATCCATAACTTTCATTAAAAAGGAATTTTACAACTATTTATTTCTGTCGCAAAGATCTCTTTATAATATGGTTCTGTCTAAATCAATACTACGCCAAAAACGTTCAAAACTTCGTTTTTTATGCAGTTATCAACATTTATTTATATTTTTAGGACCAAAATGAAACATATAAGATCATGAATAAGGAAAATTATGCTAAAATATCGCTGGATGACTTTAAAGATCAAACCTCAAATCACGGAATAAAGAACTTTGTCATATCTGATGATAGTGCTAATATTGATGATTATGCATTTGATTTCAAATATCCGCAAATTATGGAAGGAATAGCTTTTGCTATTTGTGTGAAAGGTACCGGACGAATCAAAATTAACTTACGTGAGTACAAAATTGAGCCTTGTACTATTATTGTTGTTCTGCCTAATTATATTTTAGAATTGGTAGAGCAAAGTGAAGATTTAGTTGTAGAGTTCTTATTATTTTCTTTTGACTTTATTTCCGATATCAAGTTAATTATAGATATTGATATTCCTAAAAAAATAGATCAGATGGCTTGTTTAAAGATAAGTGAAGAAGAAACGAATGATTTATTGGAATTGCATGCCTTTATTGTAAAGCGTTACAAAAGAACAAATTTTCTTTACAAAGAAGAAATTGCAAGAAGTTTATTGCAGACATTAATTTATGAAGTTTTGCAGCTATATCAGGACAAGAAGATTGACTATAAGGTATTGACCCGCAAAGAAAAATACTTACAAACTTTCATCAGCTTGTTATTTGAATATCATATGAAAGAACGTAGTGTGCGTTTCTA